>JBFJPA010000059.1:0-13748 GCA_041617355.1 Longimicrobiales bacterium | reverse complement strand
GCCGGCTGGAAGGCGCGGGCATGATCGGCGTGCCTGGCATCGCGAGCCGACTGTTCGGCGCGCTCGCGCGCGACGGGATCAGCGTGATCCTGATCAGCCAGGCCTCGAGCGAACATTCGATCTGCTTCGCACTCGAGCCGGCCGCCGCGAGCCGGGCCCGCCGCCAGGTGGACGCCGAGTTCGCGGTCGAACGCCGCGCCGGCGTCGTGGATCCCCTCGTGGTCGAAGAGGATTACTCCGTGATCGCGGCCGTCGGCGAAGCCATGCGCGAGACGCCCGGCATTGCGGGGCGTCTGTTCGACGTGCTGGGCCGTAACGGCATCAACGTACGAGCGATCGCACAGGGATCGTCCGAGCTGAACATCTCGCTGCTCGTTCGTCGCGCGGACGAGGCGCGGGCGCTGCGGCTCATCCATGACGCGTTCTTCCTGCCACGCACGCGCACGGTGCAGGTTTTCATTGCGGGCACGGGGCGAGTCGGCGCGGCCCTGCTCGACCAGCTGGCCGAACAGGCGCCGGGCCTGGGCGAGCGGACCGGGCTGCGGCTGCTGGTCTCGGGCATCGCACGCAGCCGAACGGCCGCGCTCGCCCCGGAAGGCCTCGCGGTCAGCACGTGGCGTGACGCCGTCGGCGCGGCGACCACGCCGGCGGCCGAGATGCTCGGTGCCGCGCTGCACAGCCCGAACGCGCACCGCGTCTTCGTCGATTGCACGGCCAGCGAGAGCGTCGCGAGCAGTTACGAACCCCTGCTCCGCAACGGCATCGCCATTGTCACCGCAAACAAGATCGCGCTGTCCGGCTCACTCGAGCTGTACCGCCAGCTGCGCCGAGCGGCTCGCCTGGGCAACGGCCTGTACACCGAGACGACCGTGGGTGCCGGGCTACCGGTCCTCCGACCGCTGTCCGACCTGGTCGCGACCGGTGACGTCATCGCGCGGGTGGAGGGCGTGCTGTCCGGCACCTTGAGCCTGCTGTTCGCGCGCATCGCCGCCGGCGCTCCTTTTTCGGCAGCCGTGCGAGAGGCCTTCGATCGCGGTTTTACGGAGCCAGATCCGCGTGAAGACCTGAGCGGCCGAGATGTCGCACGCAAGCTGTTGATCCTCGGCCGGGAGGCCGGGTTCGACATCGAGCCCGCCGACGTTCGCGTCGAGCCGATCCTCCCCGGCGACGGATGGGCCGAGCTGTCACTGGATGCCTTCTGGACTCGCCTGCCCGAAGCCGATGCGGTATTCGACGAACGACGCGGACGGGCTCGCGCCGAATCCCGCACGCTGTGTTACCTCGCCCGCGTGGATGCCGACGGCGCATCCGTCGCGCTGCACGCCGTCGATGCGCTGCATCCGACCGCGGGCCTCTCGCCCGGCGACAACCTCATCGCCGTCACCAGCGCACGGTATGATGAGCGACCACTCGTGATCCGCGGGCCCGGCGCCGGCCCCGAGGTCACGGCCGCGGGCGTCTTCGCCGACGTGCTGCGCGCGGGCGCGGAGATGCGTTAGACGGGGTTGGCCGATCCAGCGCGTGGGCTTGCTTCAGCGCGGGAAGTCCGGCACATCGCGGAACGGGTCTGGCATGTTCGGATCGATGCCGAGCGTGCGCGCCATCGTCTCCTCACTGCGATCGATGATGAACTCGACCCAGAGCGGCAGGTGGTCGCTGACGCGATCGGTCATGCTCCGGCGGGAGAGCCTCGGCAACACGGCACCGACGAAGTCGATCACGCCGGCACGGCCCTCGTTGCGCAGGGAGAAATCATCCCGGAACCAGGCAATCTGGTCGTAGTGCTTCGCTTCCTGCCCGAACGTGGTCGAGACCGCGCGAATCGGTTCGGGCACCCAGAGACCGGTCGCGACGAAGGCGTCGAAAAGCGGATTTCCCTCGCGGCGATCGATATTGAAGTCGCCGAGCACGATCAGGTTCGTCTCTTCGGCGGCCTCCAAACGGGCGCGATCGCGTAGCTCCGTCGCGGTGAACTCGGCGAAGCGGCGGATCTCCTCGGTCCGGTCCTCGGGCGCATCGCCGTAGCGGATGTGCGCGGTCAGCAGCGCGAACCGCTCTTGGCGCGCGCGGAACCCGACGATGTATGGAGTCCGATCGAACTGCTGGACCGGATCGCCCGCCGCATTGGGCGGCAGCACGATCTCACCCGCAAGTCCGGACGGCGAAACGCGGCGCCGATCGTACAGATACGCGAAGCGCTCGCTGTTGCCCGCCGACCCGGCCGTCACGTCCGAGAGGATGACGCCGAAATCCGGACCGAGGAATTCGTCCAGCAACGTGCGGAGCGCGGTCGTGTCGCGAAGCACCTCCTGGATGGCGATGACGTCGAAGCGGCGCACGATCTCGGCGATGATGGCGAGGCCCCGCAAGTTCCGCTTCGGTGAACGCCGATTCTCACTCCACTTCGGATAGAGACCACCGAATCTGCGGATGTTCCAGGTGCCGATGATGAGGTTGTGGTCGGTGCGCCGCGCCGGGAACACGGTGCGAGCATCGTTCGGGTCCGCCGGATTCTCCAGCCGGCGCCGGAGTCGGACGATGTCTTCGACGACGGACTTCGGATAATCTTCGTAGTTCACGGCGTTCGGTCACCCGTCTCAGGTTCACGGTCCGGGCGGAAGGAAGACGCGATCAGGGTAACACGCGCATGAGGCCCGGGGCCAGCCAGCGGCGGCAGGATGGCGCGGGACCGGCGGGACGCGACGGTTGCGGTCGCGGCGTCGCGCGTTGAAAGTTGGAGCCGCGCGAACCCCATCCCGCGACAGGACCTTGACCATGGTTCGGCCCCGCCTCGCCCTGATTGCCGCCCTGCTGGCCGCGCTGATCGCCGTCGGCGTCGCCCGTCTGCTCGCCTCACCGGCCAGCGTGAGTGCGGATGCCGTTGGCGCGTTCGGCTTCGCGCCGGGCGAACGTGTGGCGGAGTTCAAGTTCACGTCGGTCAACGCAGGTCGCGGCAGTCTCGCCGGCCTGCTCGAAGAAAACGAGGTCGTCGTCATCGCGCTGCGGAACGCCGGCTGTCCCGTTTCCCAGAAGTACGGCCACGAGCTGGCGCGGCTGGAAACCGAGTACGGGGCGCGCGGTGTCGCGTTCCTGTTCCTCGACATCGGCCCGCAGGACACGCCCGAGATGATTGCCGACGAGCTGGCCACGTACGGATTCCGCGGCCCATTCGTGCACGACGCCGACGCGCGGATCGGCAATCTGCTGCAGGCCCGCGTAATGACCGAAGTCTTCGTCATCGACCGTGCCCGCACGTTGCGTTACCGCGGCGCGATCGATGATCAATACGGCATCACGTTCGCGAAGCCGGAACCGCGGAACCGCTGGTTACGCGCCGCGCTGGATGCGGTGCTCGACGGTCGCGCCGTGGACGAGCCGGAAACGGAGGCGTCCGGCTGCTACCTCGAGCTGCCCGCGACCGCGCGCGTACCCCGCCGTGACATCACGTATCACGGCCGCGTCAGCCGGATCCTGCAGGACAACTGCGTGAGCTGTCATCGCGACGGCGGCGTCGCGCCGTTCTCGCTGGCGAGCTACGATGCGGCGAGCGGCTATCGGGGCATGATCCGCTGGGTGATCGAAGAGCGCCGGATGCCGCCGTGGTTCGCGAATCCCGAGCACGGCGAGTGGAAGAACGACCGGACCCTGTCCGAGCGGGACCGCCGCGACTTGATCGCCTGGATCGACGCCGGCGCGCCCGTGGGCAAGGCGGCCGAAGCGCCGTTGCCCCGTCGTTTCGTCGACGGCTGGCAGCTCGACGAGTCGCCGCACGCCGTGATCCAGATCCCCGAGCCGCAGAACGTGCCCGCCGAAGGCGTCGTCGACTACCGATACGTCTTCGTCAAGACCGACTTCGCCGAAGACCGCTGGGTCACGAAGGTCGAGCCGCGGCCCACCGCCGCCGATGTCACACACCACATCATCGTTTACCTCGTCGAGGGTCCGGACGACGAGGGCGGCCGCTTCTTCGCCGGCACGGCGCCCGGCGTTCCGGCCACCGTCTACCCCGTCGGTTCAGGAAAGAAGCTGCCCGCCGGCGCGTGGCTCAAATTCGAGCTTCACTACACACCGAACGGACGGGCGGCGACGGATCAGAGCATGGTCGGCTTCGTGTTCGCCGATGGCAAGCCCGCGCGCGAGGTCGCCACGTCCGCCGTCGCAACGACCGACTTCGAGATCCCGCCCGGTGTCGCGAATCACGAGGTCGTCGCCGAGATGCGTTTTCGTCGCGCCGGCGAGATCGTCGCGTTCCTGCCGCACATGCACCTGCGCGGCAAGGCGTTCCGCTACGAGCTGCTCCGTGCCGATGGCACCGAAGAGGTCCTGCTCGACGTGCCTCGTTACGACTTCAACTGGCAGCTCTCGTACGAGGCCGCGAAGCCGATTCACATCCAGCCCGGCGATGTGCTGCGCGGCCGCGCCTGGTACGACAACAGTGCCGCGAACCCGGCCAATCCCGACCCGACCCTCACCGTCCGCTACGGCGAGCAGAGTTTCGAAGAGATGATGTTCGGGTTCTTCGACTGGATTCCGGGGCCGAGAGCGGGCACGGGCACGGGCGCGGGCACGGATTGACAGATCATCAACCACAGAGGGCACAGAGAGGGTGAGTGGGGGCACGACACAATCCCTCTGCCCCTTCCGCGTGAACCAAGGCCCCGCCTTCGCCCGAAACCCTGAACTCACAGAATACGCGATGGGACGCAACAAGCGATTCGCCGACTACCGTTCGTTCTCCTACCTCCAGCCAGGACGGGACTACCGCTCGTTCGATCTGGCACCGGAGCTCGGAAGGGTGGAGGCCACGCTCGTACCGTTGAGTGAGGCGGAGGAGCGCCGGGCCGAGGCACTGGCCGACCGCTGCATCATGATCTCGCTACACGAACATGTGGGCGTCTTTCCGGCGGACATCGCGGAGACGCCGGCGTATGTGCGCGAAGGTCGGATGGCGACGGCGTTCGACGGACTGGCGGCCGGTTGGTGGGACGCCGTCTTCGACAACCTCCTGGACGGCATCTGCACGATCGAGTCGAAGGGCGGCTGGAAATGGAACGATGTTCTGCACGATCTCGGCATGCGGCTCTGCGACATCGCGCATCAGGAGGGTGTGATCCACGCGACCCGTGCAGCCGACATACGCCGCGCGCATGTGGAGGGGCGCGTGGCCTGGATCGCGTCGATGGAAGGCGCGGCCATGATCGAGAACGAGCTGGACCGGATCGAGTTGCTCTACGGCTTCGGCGTGCGCGCGCTGGGCATCACGTACAGCGAGGCGAACGCTTTGGGCTCCGGTCTCAAGGAGCCGCGGGATGGTGGGTTGACCGTGTTTGGCCGGCGTGCGGTCGAGCGCATGAACGCAGTCGGCATGCTGATCGACTGCTCGCACTGCGGCGACCAGACCACGCTCGATGTGATCGAGGCGAGCCGCGATCCCATCCTGCTCAGCCACATTGGTGCGCGGGCGCTATGGGAATCCAACCGCCTGGCGCCGGACGACGTCCTGCGCGCGTGTGCCGCGAAAGGGGGTGTCATCGGCGTGGAAGCGGCGCCGCACACGACGTTGACGCGACGGCACCGGACGCACGGCCTGGAGTCGTACATGGAGCACGTCGAGTACATAATCGGACTCGTTGGCATCGACCACGTCGGCTTCGGGCCGGACACGCTCTACGGCGACCACGTCGGGCTGCACCGCCTGTACGCGGGCAATCTTTCGCTCAAAGAGTCGCGCGGCGAGTGGCAGTTCGAGGAGGTCCCGTACGTGCGGGGGCTCGAGAACCCGACGGAAGGGTCCTACAACCTGCTGCGCTGGCTGGTCAAACACGGCTGGTCGGATGACGAAATCGAGAAGCTGATCGGCGGGAACGCGCTGCGCTTGCTGGAGCACGTGTGGCGCGCCTGATCTCGCTCGCACCGGTGCTCGCAGCGTTGCTCGTTCCACAATCGGCCGCTGCGCAGGGTCGCCTGCAGTCAGCCGTGATGCACGTGGATTCGCGCGCGGGCCCGGAGACCATCGTGCGCATCGAGGCCGTGCTCTCTCCGAACGGTGCGACGGTCGTGCCGGTCGCGGCCGTGCGATTCGATGGCGACTCGCCGCTGAATCCTGCGTTCAACATCGATGGGAACCCGGTCACTGCCGTGCCGGCTGCAGTCTCGCGCGCGGGCCGCCCGGCGTGGGATGTCCCGATTCCCGAGGTGCTGCGCTCCTCCGAGCGGATCCGCCTCGTCGCGGACTATCGGGTGGCGGCGGGGGATGTGGCGACGCGCATCCGGCTGCCGGTGGTTGCCGTGTTGTGGCCGCCGGCGTCGGCCGTGGCCGGAACGTTCCGCGCGGAGGTGCGGCTGCCCGCCGGCGTGACCGCGTTCGACGCCTTCCCGAGCACATTCCGGATCACGGGCGATACGCTGATCACGACGCTGCACGTGTTGCCGGCGCTGGTGTCGTTCCACATGGCCTCCGCGCGGCCCTGGGCGAGCGCTGCGATCGGGGTCGAGCTGGGCGTGCTGGCGCTCCTGATCGTGATCAGCTGGATCGGCTGGCGCCGGTTCCGCGCGGAAATGCGATGAACGGGCCCGGCTTCTCGTTCTGGGGGTTGTTCCTCGTCTTCGCACTGATCGTGCTGGCGTACCTGGCGTGGATGTGGTGGGAGGAGCGATGACGGCGAGGCTGGTCACGTTCGTCGGCTACTTCGTCATCGTTTTCGCCATCGGCTGGTTGAGCCTGCGTGCGACGCGGAACGAAAGCGACTACTGGATCGCCGGTGGCAAGCTCGGCTGGCTGGTCGGCGGCGCTACGCTGGCCGCGACCCATGTGAGTGCCGGCACGTTCATCGGCACGATCGGCGTCATGTACACGGCCGGCTGGTCGTTCGGCTGGGTCGTGCTGTCCATCCCGCTTGCCTACTGGTTCATGGCGGCCGTGCTGGCGCCGCGCTTCACGCGCGTTCGCGAGCTGACGCTGCCCTCGTTCATGGAAACACGGTACTACAGTCGCTCGGTGCGCGCGCTGTCCGCCGTGATCATCCTGATCGCGACGGTCGTCTACGTGCAGGCCCAGATCGTGGCGGGCGGGCTCGTCGCCAACGTCGCCTTCGGCGTTCCCGTGGCCTGGGGCATGGCCGGCTTCACGGCGATCCTGCTCGCGTACACCGTGGTCGGTGGCATGATCGCCGTCGTCTACACGGATTTCTTTCAGCTGGCGGTCATGACGCTGGGGGTCCTGGCCGCGGTGCCGTTGGCGCTGCAACAGGTCGGCGGGCTGGATGCGCTGTTCGGTCACGTACAGGCCGTGAATCCCGGTGTCTTCCGCTTTGGAGGCGGCCTGCCGCCCTCGCTGCTCTTCACGATGGGCCTGGCCTTCATGCTGGGCTCGGTAGCGACGCCCGAGAAGCTGACGCGGCTCTACGCGATGAAGGACATGCCGACGATCCGGCGAGGCATCCTATTGGCGATCGTGGCGGCGACGGGCATCAACCTGCTCGTCTTCGTGCTCGCGCTGGTGGCCATCACGCTGTTCCCGGCCTTGCCGACCGGCGATCTCGCCATGCCCATGATCGCGGAGGCCGTGCTGCCCACGATCGTGGGCACGCTCGTACTGGCCGCGATCACGGC
The DNA here is from genome assembly GCA_041617355.1 of Longimicrobiales bacterium. Taxonomy (GTDB): domain Bacteria; phylum Gemmatimonadota; class Gemmatimonadetes; order Longimicrobiales; family RSA9; genus JBFJPA01. The sequence continues at coordinate 6,137 of JBFJPA010000059.1, read as the reverse complement.
CGCCATGATGTCGACCGTCGATTCGCTGCTCATCGTGGCCGGTTCGGCGCTTTCCTTCGACATTTACCGGACATTGATCGATCCGCACGCGAGCGCGCGGCGCCGTCTCTGGATCGACCGGCTGGGCGTCGTGCTGGTGGGCTGTGTCCCGCTCATCCTGCTGCTGACCGGGATCGGCCGCGGCGAGCTGGTCCAGTTCATCGTGTTGCTGTTCACGGCGCTGATGGCGTCGAGCTTCTTCGGGCCGGTCGTGCTGGGCGTGTACTGGAAGCGCGCCACGCGCGAAGGCGCGGCGTCGGCGATGGTGGGTGGCGTGACCGCGACGTTCCTATGGAAGCTCTACGGCCCGGCTTCGATCGATCCGGTCCTGCCGGGGTTCGTCATCTCGATGGCGCTGCTCGTCGGCGTGAGCCTGCTCACGCCGGCACCGCCGCCGGGCGCACTGGAGCCCTACTTCTCCGTGCGCCCGGAGCGAACGCCCTCTATTCGATGACGAGGACCGAGAACATGTGGTCGACGGCTGCGCCGAAGCGATCCACGCAGCGGACGACGACGTCCAGATCGGCACCGGTCGGGCCGAACGAATCGACGACGCATGCGCCGTACGGCTGGCCGAGCGATGTCACGAACGCGGCCTCGGCGATGGCGCCTCCCGCGGCCGCGAGTCCGGCGAAACGCACGCGCCACTGGCCCAGGGCCAGCCGCGTGACCGTGATGGCGCCACCGCTCGAGCTGCGCGCGACGGACGCGGCCGGCTGGTACTGGGCCGACGTCGGAGTCTCGACCGCCGCGAAGCCGTAGCGAGCTCCAGCCTTCGACGCACGGCCGCCCTGCACCATCAGCATCGTGAAGAAGCGGTCCTCCGTGAAGCCGCTGCCGCCGAAGCAACGCATGCTCGCGAACGTCGAATTCGGCGTGAAGCCGAAGGGCGCACACACGCCCGGCGTCGTCGGGTTCAGAATCGTGGCCTGGTAACCGGAACCCTGGCCGCTGTTCGCGCCGAAGTTGACGATTCGGCTCGAGCCGGACAGCGTGAGCCGCATGGGCGCATCGGCGCTGTTCCATGCCCAGCGCAGGTCCGGAGCGTAGTCGGCGGCGAGACTCGTCGCGCGGACGAAACCCGACGGCCCCGACAATGTGCCACGCCCGACCACCAGCACGTTGAACTCCGCATCCGCGAACGTGCCACCCAGGTCCGTGCAGCGCACGTTCACGTCGAGCGTGGGTCCGTTGTCGTTCCAGTCCGATAGACCGCAGGTGCGCAGGAGCGTCTTGAATGTGCTGACGATCACGGTCTCCGACGTTTCCGAGCGCGCGCCCAGGGGGTCGCCCATGAGCCCGAACGAGACGCGATAGCGGCCCACGTCTTCGCGGGTCACCGAGACGGTGCCCGACTTCCCGTTGAACGACCGCGTCACCGTCGGAACACCGGTCGTGTTCTCGATCGTGGCCCAGCCGAAGCGCCCGACGTCGGATCCCGGGCTCACGTTGATCTGCGCCGTGCCCGAGACGCCATCGGTCGTCGCCGTAATGGTGGAGGTGCCGGCGGAGACGCCCGTGACGAGACCCTGTGACGAGACCGTGGCCACGCCCTGTGCCGAGCTGGTCCACGTGAAGGTGCGCCCCGTGATCGCGTTGCCGCTGACATCGCGGGCCGTCGCCGTCAGCTGGACCGTGCCCGCAGGCTGCAATGTGGCTGTGGACGGCGCGATGGTGACCGATGCGACCGGCACCGTCGTCACCGTGACGTCCGCGAAGCCGGAACGACCCTCGGCCGTCGCCGTGATGCGTGCGCTGCCTTGCGCGACGCCCGTCACGGCGCCCGCATTCGTGACGGTCGCCACGGCCGCATTCGAGGTGGACCAGGTCACGGCTCGGCCCGTGAGCACGACGCCATTTGCGTCCCGCAACTCGGCGCTCAGCTGCACGACGCCGCCGATCACGATCGTCGGATTCTCCGGTGTCACGCGCACCGTCGCGACGGGCCTGCCCGACACCGTGATCGTCGACGAAGCGGAAACGCTCGTATTCGTGCCGCTCGCTGACACGGTGATCACGGCCGTGCCCGGATTGACGGCGGAGACGATGCCGGAGGTGCCCGTGTTGGCGACGGCCGCGATCGTGGGCGCGCTGCTGCGCCATTCGATCGGCGCGCCCGCTCCGCAATTCGCCTGTGTCAGGCTGGCGACGAGCACGAGCTCCGATCCGATGACCAGCAAGGCCGTCGTCGGCGCCACGGAGATCGCGGATACGACACACGGCGGCGGGCCGTCGTCTCCCGTCGTACACGCGGCCAGAGCGAGTGCGGGAGTGGCGATAGAGAGAACGAAACGACGCGATCGCGAATGGGTGATCATCGGCGGTATTTCCTCACGGGCAACGGAGATGCGGCTCGGGACCAAGGTACACGCACGGACCCTACGCGAGTATCGGCCCCGGGGGCGGTCGGGGCGAGGGGTCTCGCCCGGTCCGGGCGGTCGAGGCGGAAATCGGCCGACTTTCTGGCCGTGCACGGCACCGACGCCCACATTGGAGGTTCCCCGGCCCGCGACCCCGACGCAAGGAGGCCCCCATGGCGCAGTCCACCGACACGACTCACGGCGCGAAGCAGGCCCTGATCAATACGTTCAAGAAGGAGACGGCGACGACGCTGAAGGTGCTGCGCGCGTACCCCGCGGACCAGGCGGAGCTGCAGCCGCACCCGGACTGTCGGACGGCCCGCGAGCTGGCCTGGACGCTCACCCTGGACCTGATCCTCGGCGCCGTCGCGCTGCGCGGCGAGCTGGACCTTTCGAAGGGGTTCCCGCCCGCGCCCGCGACGCTGAACGATGTGATCGGCGCGTTCGAGAAGAGCGTAAAGGACTTGATCGGGGAGATCGACGCGTCCGACCTGTCCGGCACCGTGAACTTCTTCGTCGCGCCCAAGACGATGGGTGACATCCCCGAGCCCGACTTCCTCTGGTTCCTGCTGCACGACCACATCCACCATCGCGGCCAGCTGTCGGTCTACCTGCGCATGGCGGGTGGCAAGGTGCCCTCGATCTACGGACCGACGAAGGACGAACCCTGGTTCTGAGCGTCGCGCGGGGGCGTACCCTTACCGGGTGCGTCCCCGGCCCGCTGGGGACACGGCACGGCTCAGCCGAAACCGAAGAAAGCGTTGTCCGCCGAGCTCGACCTCTCCGTCCTCGACGAAGCCCAGCCCGAGAACGCCTCGAATCCGCGTTCTCGACGGCGGCAGCAGCGCGATCACCGACGGGACGCCTAGCGTGTCGAATGCGTACGCGAGGATCTCGCGGTACAAGGCGCGGCCCAGGCCCCAGAACTCCGGACGCAGGATCATGCCGACATCGGCATCGGCCCCTTCCGGCTGGAGTCCGCCCCAGCCGGCGAAGTCCTCCCCGACGTAGAAGGCCCAGGGACCATATCCGTGCTCGGCCCAGAGCCGCTCCTTCGCGGCCACGAATCGCTCGCACTCCCTCGGACCGAACGGTCCCTTCGCCAGCGGCAGGTGTCGCCGCACGCGCGGATCGTTCATGAGGTCGATCAAGTCAGCCGGATTCACGTCGCGAAGCCGTCGGAACTCGATGGGTCCATGAGACCGCATGAAGCGCTTGCCTCCTGTCGCACGCGTCGTCGGGCGAGGACCATTGGCGCGACCGTGCTCGCCGTCGCTCTCGCACTTTCGGCCTGTGGTCCCTTCGCGCGGCGGCCGAGCGTGCCCCGGCAGCCGGCGGGATTCCCACAGGAGGGTATTGCGTCGTGGTACGGTCCCGGGTTTCACGGACGGCGGACGGCCAGTGGCGAACGGTTCGATCAGAATGCGATGACGGCCGCCCACCGCACACTGCCCTTCGGGACACGGGTCCGCGTGCGAAACCTGGACAACGGCCGGGAAGTCGACGTCCGCATCAACGACCGGGGTCCCGCGATCCGGAACCGCATCATCGACCTGTCCCGCGGCGCGGCGGACCGCCTCGGCATGATTCGCCGCGGCACCGTGCGCGTGCGCGTGCTCGTGATCTCGTCGTGAACGCCGCGCTCAGACCGAGACGAAGCGGTACATGAGACGAATGAGGCGGTACGCGGCCGCCATGTCCGGTGACGTGAACTCGACCGTATAGCCATCGACCTGACGCACGCCGGGCACGGCCTCGAGGATCTGCGGCACGGTAATGTCGGCGAAGCGGAGTCGGACGCGGACGGGAGAGCCGACGCTCCAGGGCCGTGCGGCACTGATGCCATCCAGCGCTCGCGCCGTCGCCGCAGCCAGCCGTTCGTGCACGACACGCGGGTGCAGCAGTCGCGCGGATTGCGGCGTCACGGCGGTCTTCGTGATCACGCCCTCGGTCTTGACCAGCGCCGTGAACTGCGCGACGAATGTCGAGTCGCCGCTGGCCAGAATGACCGGTACCCCGACGGATCCGGCGAAGGCCGCGTTCATGCCGCCCTCGCCGACCTCGATGTCATTGAGCCAGAGTCCCTTTACCGCGCCGGATCCGGTGTGCGCGAGAAAGCCGCCGGCCGTGCCGGCCCGGGCGTGGTAGCCGAGGAAAATCACGCCATCGAAGGTCGAGTCCAGGCCCGCGACCATGCCCATGGGCTTGATGCTGCCCTGGATGTAGGTGACGCGCGCATCGAGCTCGGTGTGCAGCAGGTTCTGATGGTCGCCGTGCGAATCGTTGACGACGATCTCCGCCGGTCCGCGGCTCAGAATGGCGGCGACGACGGCATTCACTTCGTCCGTCATCAGCCGGCGTCCCATGGCGTAGTCCTTGCCCGACCCGTTCGTCATGGCGCCGGTCCCGATCCCGCCGATGCCCTCCATGTCCACGGAGATGAAGATGCGTAGCGGCGCCTGCGCGAGGACGGGAGTGCCGGGAAGCGCGACGAGCGCGGCGATCAGCAGAGAGACGAGACTGCCCGGCCCCCTGGTGCCAGGCCGCGTGAATGCGGTAAGGAGGACCTCGATTCGCGTCATGCTGGTTTTCCGGAAGAGGGTGCGGGGGCATCCGCCGACCCGGCTCGCCTCGAAGCGGCGGCCACGTCGGGCCTGGCCGATGATAGATCTGGGACCCACCACGAGCCAGATCCCGCTTGCATCAGCGGCCGGCCCTCGCCACGGTCCTGCGGGGCAGGAGCGAACTGAGAGGCAATGAGCAATCGGACGAAGTCCGTTCTTCTGATCCTCGCGCTGCTGGCGGGCACGGCGATCCTGATCTCGGAGCGACGCCGGCCGCGCGAGCAGCAGGCCATGCTGGAGCTGCGCGAAACGCTGCGGACGCTGCGGGCGTCCGCCGATTCGTGTCGCATCGCCGTCGAGCGAGACGCGAGCCGGTTCGAGGCGTTCGATCACACGCTCGACTCGCTTCGCGCCCGGGTCGACAGCCTCGAGTCCATCGACCCACGCGGCGTGCCGGCGGACAGTTACGCCACCTACCTCGAAGCATTCGATCGATACAACGATTCGATCGCGGGCTGGACCCGGCGCGCGGATTCCCTGCGCGTGCGCGATGCGCGGTGCCGCGAGATCGCGGAGCTGCACAACGTGCTTGCCGACTCGTTGCGGATGATGCTGGTCCGGCAGCTGGAAGATGCGCGAAACCAATGAGTTCACGTGCCGTCGGAAGGGGCTCGTTCAGCCCGCGCAACGCATTCGCAGAGGTGGGGTAGCAGCAAAAATCGCCTCTCGTGTCCACCGAGGCCGTCCGCTCCCGTCGCCAGCGGCCTCGCCTGCCCGGTCTTCCGGACCGAAGGAGTGGCTCCATGCAAATCGCCGAGATCCTCAAGACCAAGGGCGAGACCGTCGTCACTGTGCAACCGGAGCAGCCGGTCGCGGCCGCCGTCCGCTTGCTCGTTCAGCACCGCATTGGTGCGTTGGTCGTCGTCGGGAACGGCGAGATGCAGGGGATCATCAGCGAGCGCGACATCCTGCGGCTGACCGATGCGGATCCCACGAGGCTCAGCACGCTGCGCGTCGGGGAGGTCATGACGAAGGAGCTCGTGGTCGGCGTCAAGGACGACGAGATCCAGTACGTGATGGAGATCATGACGAAGAACAGGATCCGCCACTTGCCGATCGTCGATCAGGGCCGGCTGGTCGGTATCCTTTCGATCGGCGACGTCGTCAACGCCCT
>JBFJPA010000058.1:0-13846 GCA_041617355.1 Longimicrobiales bacterium | reverse complement strand
GCGGCGAGCAGCTCGGCGGGAGGAGCGTCCGCGATCTTGCCCCCGTCCCGAAGAAACACGATGCGCGAGGCGACGGTGCTGGCGGCCCTTACATCGTTCGTCGCCAGGACGGCGGCGCCCGTGCGCCGCGCCGCCGCGCGCAAGTGCTCGAAGAGCGCGTCGACCGAGTCTGGGTCGAGGCCGACGGTCGGCTCGTCGAGGAGCAGCAGCGACGGCGCGTGGGCGAGCGCCTGGACGAGTGCGAGCTTGCGGCGTCCGCCGAACGACAACTGGCCGGCGGGCATCGCGAGGTCGTCCGCCAACCCGAAGTCCGCGAGCAACGGCTCGAGCGAGGACAGCGCCGCCGCCCCGCCGTTCGCCCGCGCGAACAGCCGCGCATTCGTGAGCACGGAGAGCGCGTCGGCGTGCACGGCTTCGTCCGCCGCATAGCCGAGGGACGTTCCCGGCGCCCGCCGCACGTGCCCCTGTGCCGGCGTGAGATCGCCGGCCAAGGTGCGAACGAGGGTGCTCTTGCCGCTGCCGTTCGGTCCGAGCACGGCGACGATGTCGCCGGCCGCGACCTCGAGGTCGGTGTCGGCGAGTGCCAGGCGGCGGCCATATCGTACGGCCACGCCGCGAGCCTCCAGCAGCGTCAAAGGTCCCAACCGGCGCGGGCCAGCATCCAGAGGTTGACCAGGACGACGCCGAGCGCGAACGACCAGAGTTCGGACGGCAGCACGGCTCCGGCGGCAGGGAAGAACGCGCCGCGCAGCACGGCCGGCAGGCGCACCGCGTGCACCGCCCAGATGATGCGCGCGAGCCAGACGCTACGGCGGTACCAGAGCCCCCAGAACACGAGCGCCACGATCGCCGCGCCGATGACGAGCCAGACCGGCCCGCTGCCCCGGTCGGCTGGCAGCTGGCCCCGCCGCCACAACACGAAAATGACCGATTCGTAGAGCAGACCGACGTGCAGATAGACGAAGGCGGCCTGACGAAATTTCCGGGTGCGCGCATCGGCGTGCGTCGCGCCCTGCGACGGGTCCGCGTTCACATCCCTTCCAGGCCGAGGTCGGACCGTGCGCGATCCATGACCTCCGTCGTGATCAACGGGATGCCGCGCTCGCGGGCGTAATCGGCGTAGATGCGTTTGACCATGCCGCGCACGAAGCTAGGGACGCGCCCCAGCCGCTCGACGGCATCGGCATCCCAGCGCACGCGCACATCCGTCGCCGTCGCGTCGGCCGCGTCGTCGGCGAACGCGTCGGCGCGGCCGCCGTCGAGGCCCGCACGCGTCTGCTCCAGCGGCTGCGCGGGAACGGACCGGCCGCCGATCTTGACGCCCAGGCTACTGACCAGCTGCGTTTCCATGGGATTCGTGAGCATCGCGATCTCGTGCCCGCACGTGGCGCACGTGAACACGGCCGCGAGCGTGCCATCGCCCGGCAGCTGCCGTTCCGCGAACTCCATGACTTCGTCACAGCCGATGCAGAGAAATTTCACGGTTCACCTTCGGCCGTGGACGGAAGTCGATCGGCGAGTGCGGCGAGCGCGCGGGCGGACGCGGACTCCGGTTGCGCGAGGACGATCGGTGCGCCGCGATCCGTCGACATCGCGAGCGCCGGCTCGAACGGAATCTCGGCCCAGACCGGCAGCCCCGACTCCGCCGCCAATTGCTCCCCCGCGTCGGCGGCAAAGAGCGGCCGCACCGCTCCGTCGGCGTCGAGGAACGCGGACATGTTGACCACGAGGCCGACCGTCTCCACGCCCGCCTCCTTCAGCAGGCGAGCAGACTTCGCGACGACGAAGCGCGCGATCTCCGATGGCGTCGTCACGAGCAGCACGACATCCGGCTCCGGCAGAAGCTCGAGCAGGCGCTCGATCCGGTCCGTGCCAGGCGGCACATCGACGAACAGCCAATCGAGCGCGCCCCATGCGACGTCCGACAGGAACTCGCGGAGCGCGCCGGCCTCCGCACTGCCACGCCAGATGAACCCATCGCCGTCCGGCCCCTTCCAGCGCAGCGGCGCGTCCGCCTCGCTCAGCAGCAAGTCCATCGACATCACGCGCGTGCCCGCACACCCCTCCGCCGGATGCACGCCTGCGGGTGATTCCTGCAACGGCGACCGGGCGGCGCCCAACATGCGGCCGAGTGACGGCCCGTTCAGGTCCGCGTCCAGCGCTCCGACGCGCGCGCCGCGCGCCGCCAGCAGGGCCGCCAGGTTGGCCGTGATCGCGCTCTTGCCGACACCGCCCTTGCCACTGACGACGACCGCCGTGCGACGGACGTCCGCAAGGCGCTGTGCCAGGCGGGCTCGCTGCTCGAGGACCTGCTCGAGCACGCCCGACGCCGTGCCGTGCGGAACTTCGTGGTAAGTTCGGAACCGGCGGGTCATCGGGGACGGCTCAAGGCGCGAGGGTTCGGCCATCGGCATCGGTCGCCGACAGCGCATCCACGGGACACACGCGACACGCGTCGATCAGGCGATCGCGGTCTTCGAACGAAGCCGCATCATCGGTGAACGTGACGATCCCGCCCTCATCCATGCGGAACACCGCGGGCGCCGCGGCGACACAATCTTCGAACCCCACACAGAGCAAGCGGTCGATGCCGATCCGCAGATCGCACACACGGCGTTCCTCATGATTCGGCATCTCGTTCAGCGCGCGGACTCTTGCGTCTGTGATACGACGCGCGGCGCGGTGCTCGAGTCCAGGTGCCGGGCCGGCCCGGACCAGCCGCACTGGGGGCACCAGCGCCACTCGACGAACGGCAGCAGTCGGCGCAGCCAAGGCCGATGCAGCCCCAGCGTGGGCGCGGCACAGGCCGGACAGCCGCTCACCGGGCGCAGCAGCAACGCGGCCCCGATACCGACCAGCACGCCACGCAACGCGACCAACCCCAGCAGGACGACGACCGTCAGAACGGACTCATCCATCGCGCGCGACCTCCCTTCTCAATGAGCGCGCGCGGCACTCCGAATCCGGACGCCGAAGACGCGGAACGCGACCGTCGACAGCAACGGCAACAACGCCGACGCGACCAGGGCGGCCCCCACGACGGCCCAGATCTCCGACAGGCTGCCGCCCAGCACCGCGTGCAGCACACCGTACACGGCGAGGTAGAGCACGAACAACAACACGAGCCCGCCCATGTGCTTGACGCCGCTGCTCTCCTCGATGTCGATCGAGAATCCGCCCAGGTACAGCGCGGCCAGCGTCCAGAAGAGCGCGACGGGTACGAGCCAGGCGAGCATGGACACCTCCTCGGGGTTCGTGCGCGAACGGGGACCTCACGGCCGGACCCGGCCGACGAGGTCCGGATATAACCGTCCGACGCCACGGCGGACAAGCACCGGCCGGACCGTGCACGCGTTGCGACTTCGCCGCACTCCGGCGCGCTCACACTGCGACCGCTTTTCCGGGTCATCGGAAAAGAGTGCTCGATCGGTCTGCGCCCGACGCGGGTCTCCAGCCGTTTCCCCGGTGACGACAACGTGTTCGTATGGCACGATTCGTGGCTGTCCGAACCCCGCCGCGCCGATCGGCCGGGTCGCGTCCGGCCCGCGGCTTGCTCCTTCTGGACTCCGCTCTCCCGACCGGCGCGGCGGTGTCCGCGCGAAGACTGGATGGGCACGATGCCCGACTTGACACGGATCGACGACCGGCTGGCGACGCTGCTGGCAGGCGCCGAAGAGCGCCTGGCGGACGCCCATCTCGTGCACGCGCTCGACTTCATTCAGCGAACGTCCGGCGAGATCGACGCGCCCCGGGCCCTGGAAGTGTACTCCCGGCTGCATTACCTCGAAGAGACCGACGCCCGCGTACTGAAGAACCGCGTCCTGGCCTCCTTCGGCCGCATCGAGCCCGACAGCGATGGGCACGCGCCGCACACGTTCGTGGCGGTCGGCGGCGATGTCGAGTGGGACGTGACGGCGTCGGTGTTCTATCGTCTGCGTCGGCGGCTGGGTGGCCGCCGCAATCCGCGCCTGCGCCACTGGGTCAAGCTGCACACGGGGTGGGTCGAGGCGATGCTGCTCAAGGTGCACGTCCAGAACGTGGAGCGGTTGCTCGACGTGGTCGGCACGAGTGACGACGCGATCGGGGAGACGCTCGCCTTGTACATGCGCGCCCTCCGCGTTCGCGACTCGCTGCACGAGGCGATCGACATCGCCGTCTGTGAGCACCTCTACCCGGAGCGCGTGCCGAAGCAAGCGCCGATGATGTTGCGCGTCGAAAGCGGCGGCGCCGAAGGCTAGCGTCGCCGCATCAATCCAGGCCGAGCAGCCGCTTCGTCCTGGCCGCGACACGGCCCAGCAGCGTGCGCTGACCGGGCAGCCGGCGGAAGGCGCGCTCGACCGCGTCCGCCGTCTCCGCATCCAGCCCCAAGGTCCCGGCGCGAACACTGCTCTCGACGCTCGCCATCCGGCTCGCCCCGGGAATCACGACCAGAGAAGGCGTCCGGGTCAGCATCCAGGCCAGGGTCAGCTCGGCGGGAGAGGCTCCGAGTCGAGCGCCGAGATCCCGCAGCGCCGGGGCCGCCAGGAGGCTCCTCACTCGTCGCGCCCCACCCAGCGGCGAATACGGCAGAAACGTGATTCCCCAGCGATCGCAACGCTCGAGCATCCCTCCCTTCGCCCAGCCCAGATCCCACGGATGGAAGTGGTTCTGCACGGACGTGATGGGCACGATCGTGCGCGCCGTGTCGAGTTGCGCGAGCGTGACGTTGGACAGGCCGACCGCCGCGATCCAGCCCGTGGCGAGCAGGTCCGCGAGGGCGCCCACCGACTCCGCGAATGGCACCGCCGGATCCGGCGTGTGCAGCTGGTAAAGGTCGATGCAGTCGCGGCCAAGCGCACGAAGGCTGCGCTCGCATGCGGCCCGCAGGTGCTCGGGTCTGCCATCGATTTCCCAGCGTCCGCCCGGCCGTGTACGGCCGCCTTTCGTCGCCACGACGACGCGGTCGGCGCCGCCTACCTCGCGCAACGCCTCCGCGATCAGACGCTCGTTGTGACCGAGGTCCGCATCGGATGTGCAGTAGACGTCCGCCGTATCGATGAAGTCGACGCCCAGCTCGACGGCCTTGCGCACGACGGCCTTCGCCTGCTCCCGGTCCGGACGGCCGGCGAGCGACAGCGGCATCGCGCCCAGTCCGACGCGTGCGATGCGACGGCCCGTGCGCCCCAGCTCCACGACCGGTGGCGCCGCGCTCACGATGGACCGGCCCCCTCGGGCCGACTCACTCCGCGCCCACGGGCGCCAGCGCCGCGCTCGGCGTCGGCTCGGTCAGGCCAGCCACGAGATACGCGAGCGCCGAGCTCGCCAGTGCGGCGAGGTAGGCCCAGCTCAACGCCAGGACGTACGAGCCCACGACCCACACGCCGACGCCCGTCAGCAGCGCCATGAACGCGGCGAAGGGGCCGCCCCAGCGCGTGAACAGCCCGAACGTCACGATGACGAAGATGCCGGCACTGCCGAACGCCGATGCCTGTTCCACCAGTGCGTAAACGCCTTCCGCGTGCAGCGCCATCACGTACGCGAGCACGCCGAAGACGGCGACGCCGATGCGGGCCACGCGCACCTTCCACGCTTCCGACAGGCCCGGCCGCAGCGGCACAATGATGTTGTGTGATACGAGGGACGACGACACCAGCAGCGTGCTGTCCACGGTCGACAGAATGGCGGACAGCAGTGCACCCGCGAACAGCGCGTACAGCGCCGTCGGCAGCATCGTCTGCGCGAGCTGTGGCAGGATCTGCTCCGGGTGCTCCAAACCCGGCACCATGCGGACACCAATCAGCCCGATCGTCACCGGGATCAGGCCCATCGCCAGGTACCCGCCGCTCGCGATCATGAACGAGTTCCGCGCGATCGTCGGCGTGCGCGTGGCAATGACGCGCGCCACGAGCTCCGCCGCGACCACGGATCCGAACACGGGAATCGCCCACGCCTCAGCCACTTCGTACCACGGCACGGTGCCGCCGCCCAGAATGGCGAGCCGCTCCGGCTCCACGTTCGCCAGCGCGGCCGCGCCACCGTTCCGCATGACGACGACGAACAGGATCACGAGGCCCGTGATCAGCGCGATGCCCTGAATCATGTCCGTGATGGCGTCCGCGAGCAGGCCGCCCGACATCGTATAGACGATCACCACGGCCGCCGCGATGGTGATGGTCAGCTCGACCTCGAGTCCCGACGACACCGAGATCACCTGCCCGAACGCCCGGATCTGGGCGGCCGCCCAGAGCAGCGATGTCGGGACCATCAGCAACACGGCCAGCCGCTCGACGCCGACCGAGAAACGCTGACGGAACAGGTCGGCCAGCGTCGTCAGCTTGCGTCGCCACAGCGGCACCGCGAACACCGCACCCATGAAGAACAGGCACAATGCGTAGCCGAACGGGTCCGCCGATCCACCCGATAGCCCCGACTCGTAGATCGCGCCCGCCGCTCCGATGCACGTCTCCGCACCGAACCACGTTGCGAACACCGTGAAGATCGCCAGGCCGTACCCCAGGTTGCGGCCCGCGACCAGATAGTCATCCTCCGTGCGGATGCGTCGCGCGACCCATGCGCCGATGGCGAGTTGGGCGACGATGTAGAGCGTGATCGCCAACAGAGTCGGGTTCATGGCGGGAGTTTGGGCTGGGGCTGGGGCTGGGGCTAGGGCTGGGGCTGGGGCCGCGTTTCGTGCACGCGAGACGCACCCCTGCCCACGCCCAACGACCCGTTACGTTCGGGCAGCCCCTTCCATCTCGATCTCCGTCGACAGGCTGAGCTCGTCGCGGAAGATCGTGGCGAGTGCAAGCAGCTCTCCGTTTTTGGTGAAGCGGACGGCGCAGTCACGCGCGGCGGGGTCGCCCTCGAGTGTGGCTTCGTCCCACTGGCGGGCATGACCGACGTACGCGATGGCCGTGTCGTAGTGCTGGCTCCAGAAGAACGGGACCGCGTCGAACGGACGGGTGTCGCCGAGCACGGCGCGTGCCGCGGCGGCGCCCATCCGCTCGGCCACGGCCCAGTGCTCGATGCGGATCCGCTCGCCGGTGCGTGGATCCGGGAAACGCGCGATATCGCCCGCCGCCCAGACGTCCTCCGCACTCGTGCGCAGCGTCTCGTCGACGAGAACACCATCATCGATGTCGAGGCCGGCGCCATGCGCCAGGTCCAGCCGGGGACGGACACCGACGCCCATTACGATGAAGTCGGCGTTCAACCGGCGACCGTCGTCCAGCAACACGGCCTCTTTCTCGATCGTCCGGACCGTGCGGCCGAGGTGAAACTGCACCCCGTGCTCCTCGTGCAGCGAGCGCACGAAACGGCCCAGGTCGGGTCCCATCACACGCGCGAGTGGAATCTCGTCCGGCGCGACGACGTGCACCTCGAGACCGCGGTGACGCAGCGATGCGGCGACCTCGAGTCCGATGAAGCTGGCGCCGATGACGACCACGCGCTTCGCCTTCTCCGCGGCGGCGATGATGGCGCGGCTGTCGGCCAGGGAACGGAGCGTGTAGACCCGTGCGGCCGTGGCCGACGGCAAGCGAAGCCGGACGGGCTCCGCGCCCGTCGCCAGGATCAGCGCCCCGTACGTGAGCGTCGCGCCGCCCTCCAGCGTCAGCAACTGCTTCGTCGGATCCAACGCGGTCGCGCGCGCGCGCCGGAACGTGATCCCGTTCTCTTCGAAGAATGATGCCGGTCGCAGCGGAATCCACTCCTCCGGCGCCGTACCCTGCAGGTAGTCCTTCGACAGGTTCGGCCGGTCACACGGCTCGTCGGCATCTGCTTCCACGATCGTGACCGGCCCCTCGTACCCCTCCCGCCGCAGCGTCTCCGCCGCCGCGTTGCCCGCAGCACCACCACCGACGATGACGACCGACGACGGCGTGCGTTTTGGCGACCGTCCTCGTTGACGCGCGCCCTCGAGGTGCGTCTCCGGCGCCGCGCGCTTACCGACCACACGGATCCGGCCGCCTCGCTCTTCCACTTCGTACGTCGCCAGGTCCGATAACGCCGGCGCGTGCAGCGCCTCGCCCGTGCGCAGGTCGAAACACGCATGATGCCACGGACAGCGAACGGTGTCTTCGCTGAACACTCCCTCGGCCAGCGGACCGCCGTAGTGCGTGCACTTCGCGCCGACCGCGAGTAGCTCGCCGGCCCGTCGCAACACCAGCACCGGCTCGCCCTCGTAGTGTCCGACCCGCGCGTCCCCTTCGCCCAGCTCCGCCGCCTCCACACCCTTCGCCAGGTCGGGTCCACTCGGCGTTTCGTTGCCGCCACCCATGCGCCCCCTCCGATTCAGCGACCGCTCATGCGTGCTTCCGATACAGCGCGTCCAACTCCCGCTCGTACTGATCCACCGACAGCGTGCCTTCCACGTACTGACGGCGCAAGCGCTCCTCCGCCGTTTCCGACGGCGCCAGACGCTGGCCCGACGTCACGATCGTCGTCCCGCGCGCCGCGCGCATACCTTCCTTCCGCTCCCTCGACTCCTGCCGCCGGTCCCGCAGCTCCTGCCGCCGCTCCCGCAATTGCTGCCGCCGGCGCAGCAACTCCAGACGATCGAACGCCGGACCACAGCGGCCTGCCCCAAGGAACCGAATGGCCGCCCAGCATACCACGATGAACAACAGCCATTCCATTGTCGCCTCCCCTCAGTCCCGGCCTTCCGCCCCGTTGCCGGACCGGCCGCGCATGTCCTTCGTCGCCCGCTCCAGAATCTCGCGGATGCGCCGCAACGCATCCGGGTCGCTCGAGCGTCGAACGGTTTCCTCGAAACTCGTTTGCGCCAGCTTCACGAACGAGCGCGTCACCTCGCCCATCGCCTCGCCCGTGAACCGCGATGCGATGTCCGCCACACGATCCATCACGTCGTCCGCACGATCCCGATTCTCCTTCAGGAACGCCCGACCTTCGTCCGTGATCGCGTACACCCGCTTCCCGCCCTCTTCTTCCGTCGCCGTCACGTACCCCTGGTCCTGCAGCAGCTGCAGCACCGGATAGACCGATCCCGCGCTCGGCGAGTACCAGCCGCCCGATTCCTCTTCCAACGCCTGCATCACCTCGTATCCGTGCATCGGCTTGCGGGCCAGCAGCCGCAGCACCGCGTACTTCAGGTCGCCACGGTCGAACACCCGCCCGCGCCGACCGCCCTTCCGCTTCGGCCCACCCTTCGTCCCCCACGGCCCGCCCCACGCGCTCCACGCCGCGCCGAAGTCGAACTCATCGCCACACCCACCCACGGCACACCTCCTGAAAACGATATATCGTAAGAATCGCGATATATCGGCTCGACCTCAAGGGGGTTGGGACGGATCGATCCGTCGGCGGGCCGGACCACAGGGGGGAGCGAGGCCGATCCGGCCGCAACGTGGGGCGTTTCGTTCTTGACCGGGCCCGAGCGAGCCGGGAATGTGGCGGGGTGTCGATGCGGTGGGGTGGCGACTCCTTTTTCCCGGGAAAACGCGATGAGACGGGTTGTGCTGACGGTGCTGGTGCAGCTGGCCGCCCTGCCGGCGTGGGCGCAAACGCCGGTGGTGCTGCGGCCGGACCGGGTGTTCGACGGCGAGACGCGCACGACGCACGCGGGCTGGGTCGTGGTGGTGCGGGGCGATCGGATCGAGGCGGCGGGCCCGGCGTCGGGCGTGACGATCCCGGTTGATGCGCGGGTCATCGAGCTGCCGGGCGCCACGCTTTCACCGGGGCTGATCGAAGGGCATTCGCATTTGCTGCTGCACCCATACAACGAGACGTCCTGGAACGATCAGGTGCTTCGGGAATCGGTCGCGGAGCGCGTCGCGCGGGCGACGGTGCACGCTCGTGCCACGCTGGAGGCGGGGTTCACGACGGTGCGGGACCTGGGCAGCGAAGGGGCCGGGTACGCCGATGTGGGATTGAAGCAGGCGATCGAGAAGGGTGTGATCCCTGGGCCGCGCATGCTTGTGGCGGGACCTGCGATCGTGGCGACGGGCAGCTACGGTCCGAAAGGGTTCATTCCGGAGGCGCGGGTACCGTTGGGCGCGGAGGAGGCGGATGGGCAGGACATGCTGATCCGCGTGGTCCGCGACCAGATCGGGAAGGGAGCGGACTTCATCAAGGTGTACGCGGACTATCGGTGGGGGCCGTCGGGCGAGGCGCGACCGACGTTCACGCACGAGGAGCTGGAGCGGATCGTGGCGGTGGCCGCGAGCTCGGGCCGTCCGGTGGTGGCGCACGCGGCGACGAAGGAGGGGATGCTCCGTGCGATTCGATCCGGTGTCGAGACGATCGAGCACGGCGATGGCGGCGATGCGGAGGTATTCGCGCTGATGCGCGAGCGGTCCGTGGCGTTCTGTCCGACGCTGGCCGCGCCCGACGCGATCCTGCGTTACGGCGGTTGGCGGCCGGGCACGGATCCGGAGCCCGACCGCATCCGTGCGAAGCGCGCGAGCTTCCGCGCGGCCCTGGACGCCAGAGTGCCGCTGTGCATGGGGGGCGATGCCGGCGTATACGCGCACGGGGACAATGCCCGCGAGATGGAATTGATGGTCGCGTACGGCATGGCGGCGGCGGACGTGATGGTGGCGGCGACCGGGGCCAATGCACGTTTCTTCCACCTCGGGGACCGGGGCCGCATCGCGCCCGGTCTGCTGGCGGATCTCGTCGCATTCGAGGGGGATCCGACCCGTGATATCGGCGCGGTACGACGGGTGCGGCTGGTCATGCGCGGCGGGCAGGTCGTGCGCGACACGCGCTGACGGATGCGGGCTTTCGAAGACCCGACGAAGTTGAGACCCCTGCCGGTGTGGCCGAGACTCCTCTCTGATGGAGTCTCGCGAGGCGGCCGCACCCCGACCCGACGGCCGGTCCGATGCACCGGTCGATTTGGCCCTGCGCAGGAGTGAGGAGCGGTTAAGCCTCGACACGCAGGGCACGACCGACTTCATCTACGAGTGGAGCTTCGAAAGCGGCGACATCGACTGGTTCGGTGACGTCGACCAGGCACTCGGATATCCCGAAGGCGAGTTCGACCGGTCGATTGCCGGGTGGGAGGCCATCCTCCATCCGGACGATGTCGAGCGCGTGATGGCCGCGCTCCAGGCGAGCATCGCGAGCGGCACGCTGTTCGACATCGAATACCGCGTGATCGGTGGCGATCGCGGCGTCCGTCACTGGCACGACCGGGGTCGGTGCCTGCGAGATGAAGCGGGCGCGCCCCTGCGCTTCGTCGGCGTCTGCACGGACGTAACGCAGACGCGGCGTGCGAGCGCCGCCCTTGCCGAATCGGAGAACCGGTACCGTCACCTCTTCGAGGGCAATCCACACGCCATCCTCATCTACGATCCGCACACCTATCGCATCCTGGGTGCGAATCGCGCAGCCGTTCGGCTGTACGGCTGGACGCTGGACGAGCTGTTGCAGAAGGACATGTTCCAGATTCGGCCGGCGGATGAGGCCGAGCGGTTCGTCGATTCGGTCCGCGCCTCGCCGTCCTCGATGGCGAACCTCGGCGTTTGGCGTCACCTGACCAGTTCCGGCGCGATCCTGGATGTCGAGGTTTCGAGCGCCGAGGTAATGCTGGCGGGACGGTCTGTGCGACTCTCCGTCGTGACCGACATTACGGAGCGCACGCGACTCGAAGAGCGGCTGCGCCAATCGCAGAAGATGGAGGCGATCGGGCGGCTGGCGGGTGGCATTGCGCACGACTTCAACAATCTGCTCGGCGTCATGATCGGGTATGCCGACCTGTTCCTCGAGCGAGGGGGTGCGACGCTCGAAGAGGAGACGGCGATCGCCGAGATTCGACGCGCTGCCGGCCGCGCCGCCAGCTTGACCCAGCAGCTGCTGGCGCTCAGCCGTCAGCAGATCCTGAATCCGACGGTCGTCGACCTGAACGACGTCGTGCGTGAGGCATGTGCCCTGCTCGAGCGGCTGCTCGGCGACTCGATCGTGCTCTCGCTCGATCCAGTCCCGGCGGTCGCCGCGGTCCGCGCCGATCCCGGCCAGCTCGGCCAGGTCGTCATGAACCTGGCCATGTATGGGAAGGACGCCATGCCGCGCGGCGGCAGGCTGACCATCACCACCCGCTTCGCCGACGGCGTGGATGTACCCGCGGGCGTCGGCGAGGTCGGTGCGCGAGCGATCGTGCTGTCGGTAGCAGACCAGGGCGATGGACTGGATCCTGCTCTCGTGAGCCGTGTCTTCGAGCCCTTCTTCACGACTCACGAACCCGGCGCGGGCGCCGGCCTCGGGCTGGCCACGGTCCAGGGCATCGTGCATCAGAGCGGAGGCCAGATCGTCGTCGATTCGCGGCCCGGCCAGGGCACCACGTTCCACGTCTTCCTGCCCGAAGTCGACGACACGCCGGTCGCCGAGCCGGCGCCTGATGAGGCGGCCCCTCCCGCGCGAGCCGGGTCCGAGACGATTCTGCTGGTCGAGGATGAAGGCGCGGTGGCTCGCCTCGTCTGGGCGGTGCTCACCCGCAACGGCTACACCGTGATCGAGGCGTCATCGGCCGAGGAGGCGCTGGAGGTCGCCCGCGCTCACCACGGTCGCATCGATCTGCTGTTGACGGATGTCGTGATGCCGGGCGGTTCGGGCCGTGAGCTGGCCGAACAGTTCCGCGATCTGCGCCCCGGCGTGCCCGTCCTCTACATGTCGGGCTACACCGCCGACGCGCTCGCGCTCGACGACCTGAGTCGGCCCAACGCCGCATTCCTGGCCAAGCCTTTCACCGTGGCACAGGTCACGATGAAAGTGCGCGAGCTACTCGATGCGAGAATGAGCTGACCGTCAGGAGCCTTCCGCCTGGGCCCGCCGGGCCACGTGCTCCGCTTCCCGCCACGCCCGCAGCAGATTCCCGCCCCACAACTTCGCGATTTGTTCTTCCGTGTATCCGCGGCGCACCAGCTCGAGGGTCACGTTGAACGTTTCCGACGCGTCGTTCCAGCCGCGGATCCCACCGCCGCCGTCGAAGTCGGAGCTGATGCCGACGTGATCGATGCCGATCACGGAGACGGCGTGATCGATGTGGTTCACGAAGTCGGCCACGTTCGGACCCGGCCAGCGCGCATCGATCTCCGCCAGCCGCCGCTCGTACGTCGCCCGCTGATCGGGCGTCAGCTGCGTGCCCCGCCCGCCGGTGATGCCCATTTCCTCGCGCAGCGTCTGAATCGCCTCGCGTCTGGCTTCGGGCGCGACCTTCACATAGCCGGCCAGGGCCACCATTTGCACGACGCCGCCCGTCGCGGCGACCGCACGAAGCTGCTCATCGTCCATGTTGCGCGGCACGTCCGCCCACCGCGTCGTGCTCGAATGCGAGGCGATGACTGGTGCGCGTGAGATGCGTGCGGCGTGTATGGACGCCTTCTTCGAAATGTGCGAGACGTCGACCAGGATGCCGAGTCGGTTCATTTCGGCGACGACCTGCTCACCGAACGCGGACAGCCCGCCGTGCTCTTCGAGTGGCCCGCCCCGCGGCGTCGACGAGTCCGCAATGTCGTTGTGCCCGCCGTGCGCGAGCGTCATGTACCGCGCGCCCAGAGCGTGGTATCGCTCCAGGAGCGTCAGATCCTTGCCGATCACGTAGCCGTTCTCGATCCCGATCGCGGCCACGAGCTTCCCGCTCCGGTGGATGCGCTCCACGTCGTCCGCCGTGTAGGCCAGCTCGATCTGGTCCGGGCAGAGCTGCTCCGTCATGCGGTGGATCGCATCGAACTTCGTGAGCGCCTGCTCTTTGGCGCGCGCATAGTTCTCCGGCGTCCGCTCCGTCTGGCCGACGTAGACGATGAAGAAGCCGACGTCCAGGCCGCCCTGGAGCATCTTCGGAATGTCCACCTGGCGCGACGTCGGCTGGCACGGGTTCAGCTCGGCCGTCGCGAAGTTGAACGGAATG
>JBFJPA010000057.1:0-13905 GCA_041617355.1 Longimicrobiales bacterium | reverse complement strand
GCGCGGTCGCTTCCGACGGGCGATGACGTCGTGTCGCTGTTGCGGGTACCCCAGAATCGGACCACGCTGCGCCGGTCGTTGATGCGGGTGATCGACGAGGAAATGCGGCGCGGCATTGCGAGCGCGGCGGACATCGACGCCGGGCGGGCCACGCAAGTCCGGGTCGCGCGCGACACGACCGAGCGGCTCGTCCCGCGCGACTCGATCCTGGTTCCGGCCGACGTCTTTCCCATGAACCGGTTGCCGCTCAACGCGCCGCCGGGACTCGCTCCGTTGCACCAGCTCATTCTCGTGCGTGACCTGTTGCCCACGCTGCGTTTGGATCGGACGGCGACGGAAGCGGCGAAGCAGGCGGCACGCGTGGCCGTGAACACGGTGAAGCAGGACGTGATTCGAGGCGAGCGCGTCATCGCGGCCCGCGAGCGTCTGGGCGACAATGACATCGAGCGGCTTCGCGCTTACCAATCCCGCCTGGCCGAGGTGGGGCAGGTCGATCGGGGCCTCGCGTACGCCGGCCGCGTTGCCGGCAGTGTCCTGCTGAACCTCGTCATCCTGCTCGCCCTCGGAACGGCCGTCTTCCTGTTCCGCCGCGATGTCTACAACGACATGCGGCATCTGCTGCTGCTTTCGGCGATGCTGCTCGCGCTGACAGCGGCCGCCAGCAGTATCGCGCGGGCGGGTGCGCCGGCCGCGCTGATTCCCATCGCGTTCCCGGCGCTCGTCGTGGCCGTGCTCTTCGATGGCCGCTTCGCGCTCGTCTACACGCTGGTCCTGATCGTGCTGCTGGCGGGGCAGCCCGAGTTGGGCGGCCCGTCCGCGCGAATGCTCCTTTTCGCGGGCGGAGCGGCGGCCGCGTTGAGCGTGCGGGCGGTGCGACGTCGCGCGCAGGCGCTGATTCTCGGGCTCGTCGTGGCGGGCGCATACACGGCGGCCGCGGTCGGGCTCGGCCTCGTGCTGGGCTGGTCCCTGGGCGAGGTGCTGACGACCGCGGCGTGGGGCACGGTGAACGGGCTCGGCAGCGCGGTCTTCGCACTCGGCCTGCTGCCCGTGTTCGAGACCATCACGGACATCACGACGGACCAAACGCTGCTCGAGCTCGCCGACCTGAACCGGCCGTTGTTGAAGCGGCTGTCTCTCGAGGCGCCCGGCACCTATGCCCACTCGATCAACGTGGCGAACCTCGCGGAAGCCGCGGCGCGGGCGACCGGCGCGAATCCGTTGCTGGCCCGGACGGGCGCCTACTACCACGATGTCGGCAAGGTCGCGGCGCCGCAGTTCTTCGTCGAGAACCAGGCGCGCGGCCGCAATCCACACGACGAGCTGGATCCCGCGTCGTCGGCGGCCATCGTCCGGCAACACGTGCTCGAGGGCCTTCGTCTGGCCGAAGCGGCGAAGTTGCCCGAAGCCGTGAAAGCCTTCATTCGGGAGCATCACGGTACACAGAGGATCGGGTTCTTCTACGATCGAGCGCGCGAGCAGAATCCGGACGGCGAGCTGGAGCTGGCGGACTTCTGCTATCCGGGACCCCGTCCGCGCAGTGTCGAGACCGCGATCGTGATGCTCGCCGATTCGACGGAATCGGCGGCGAAGGTGCTGCCGGATCCATCGCCGGAGAGCATCCGTGCGCTGGTCGACCGGATTACGGAAGCGAAGCTCGCGCAGGATCAGTTCGACGAAGCGCCGCTCACGTTCGAGCAGATCACTCGCATCAAAGAGCAGTTCGTGCTCGTCCTGTCGGGCATGTACCACCATCGCCTCGACTACCCGCCGCTGCCCCGGCGCCCGCACGTGCGCGAGCGGGACGAGCGCGTCATCAGCACCGTCCGGCAGTGACGCCTGCGGTCTCCGTTCGCTGGGAGCCCGGCGTGCCCGTTCCTGGCGGCGCCAGTCGGCGGCGTGTGTCGGCCGCCGTTCGGCGGGCCGTCCGTGTGACCCTGTCGGCCGAGGCGGTCGCTGCCGCGGAGATCTCCGTTGCCCTCGTCGGCGATGCCACGATCGAGGCGCTCAACGCCCAATGGCTGGGTCACGACGGCACGACCGATGTCCTGTCGTTTCCCCTGTACGACGAGAATGAGCCGCCCGTCGGCGATGTCTACATCGGCGTCGCGCAGGCGGAGCGGCAGGCGCGTGCCATCGGCATCGGTGCGGACGAAGAAATCGTTCGCCTCGCTATTCACGGCACGCTCCACGTCCTCGGTCACGACCACCCCGAGGGAGAGGCCCGATTGCGGGCGCCCATGTGGAAGACGCAGGAACGGCTCGTGCGGGAGGTCATGGGCGCATGAGACCGTTCTGGACTCGACGGGCGCTGCGCCGGCACCTGATCGCCGGCCTCATCGTGATCGCACCGGTCAGTGCGACCGTGTTCGTGCTGTGGTGGATCTTCCAGCTGCTGGACGGGTTGCTCGGTCGCGCCCTCTACCCCGCGCTAGCCCGCCTGCTGCCGTGGTTCACGCCGCCGCCCGGGCTGGGCCTGCTCGCCCTCGTGCTGCTGCTGATCCTGGTCGGCTGGATCGCCGAATTCGCGATCGGCTCGCGCCTCGTCGCGTCCTGGAACAAGTTGCTCGAGCGGATTCCGCTGACGCGCAAGATCTACGGTGCAGCGAACCGCATCGTGCGCACGATGCTGGGCGAGGGAAGCCGTCCGTTCAACAAGGTCGTGCTGGTCGAGTATCCGTCCGCGGGACGCTGGTCCCTCGGTTTCCTGGCCGCTGATGCGCCCGCCGTCATGCAGCCGCACGTCGAGGATGCCGTGTCCGTGTTCGTGCCGACCACGCCCAATCCGACGTCCGGCTTCGTCGTCGTCGTGCCGCGCAGCCGCACGATCGAGCTTCCGTTGAGCGTCGATCAAGCGTTCACGTACGTGCTGTCGGCCGGCTCCGTCCGCCCTGACGATCTTGTCGCGAGGCCGCTGTCGCCGACGGCCGCGTCGCCGACCGAGGCCCCGCTCGGATCGGGCGACACCGCGCCGGCCACGTCTCCATGAAACGCTGGCGGCGTGGGATCGCCATCCTCCTGCGTCTGCTGCCGTTCGTGGTCGCCTTCCTGCGGGACCGCCGGCGGTGGCTGCTGTTCGGCCGGCCCGCGACGCGAATGGACCCGCACCACAACCGACGTGCGGAGCGGCTCACGGCCGCTATCGCGGGCCTCGGCCCGACGTTCATCAAGCTCGCGCAGGTCCTGAGTGCGCGCGCCGACATCATCCCCGAGCCGTATCTGTCACGGATCAGCGGATTGCAGGATCGTGTGCCGGCCGTTCCCTTCGAGGCGATCGACGGTGTGATTCGCGGCGAGCTCGGCCAGTCGGCAGACGAGGTGTTCACATCGTTCGAACGGGAACCGGTGGCGGCGGCCAGTCTCGGCCAGGTCCATCGGGCGCGGATCGGCGATCGGACGGTGGCCGTCAAGGTGCTGCGGCCGGAGGTCGAGCCGCTGGTCGCGCTCGATCTCGACATCTCGTTCCGCGTCATTTACCTCCTCAACGTCGTGTTCCGAAACCACCACATGCGCGCGCTCGCCAACGTCGTGCGCGAGTTCAGCGTGCGGGTGCGCGAGGAGATGGATTTCCGGCAGGAGGCCGCCAACATCGCGTTGTTTCACAGCCGCTTCCAGAGTGAGACACGGGTGCGAGCGCCGCACGTCCTGCCCGAGCTGGTCCGGCGCCGCGTGTTGGTCATGGAATGGATCGAAGGCGAGAAGATCGATCGACTCGCGCCTCGCATCGCGTCCGGCGAGCTGGACTTCCACCAGCTCATGGAGACGCTCGTGCGGGTCTACGTTCGCATGACGCTCATCGAAGGATTCCTTCACGCCGATCCGCACCCCGGCAACATCCTCGTCCAGGCTGACGGCACCATCGTCTTTCTCGACTGGGGCATGGTCGTGCCGATGGGGCGTCCAACGCGCGAGTCGATCCTGCGCATTTCCGTCGCGGCGGCACGCGAGGATCTGGACGGCATGATCAGCGGCATGTACGAGCTGGGCATGATCGATCCGGCCATCAGCCGGGCCGAGATCCGCGACGCCGCGACCGAGATCCTCGCGGTCGTCGAGCGTGCCCGCGAGCTGGGCCACCGCCGGGCCCAGGAGATGGTGCGCGAGATCATGGACACGTTTTACACGTGGCCGCTGATGCTGCCACGCGAGCTCGTCTACTTCTTCCGCGCGGCCGTGCTGCTCGAGGGCATCGGATTCCGCTACGACCCGGGCTTCAATGGCCTGGATGTCGCGCGGCCCGTGATCCGCTCCATGCGGACGGAGCTGCTGCAGGCGGCGGCCCGTCAGCCGACGGAGATCGCGCGCAACGTGATGGATGAGGCGCGGGCTGGCCTCGCGGCGCTGCGCGATATCCTGAACCGCGCCGAGCGGGAAGAGTTCCGGGTGCGCGTGCATCCGCGCGACCTGTTCCAGTTCGAGCGGTTCATGCTGTTGCAGGTGCGACGCGTCCTGCTGAGCATCTTCGCGCTGACGACGGCGTTGATCACATCCATCACGTTCATTGCCGTGCGCAGCCTCTGGCTGCTCGGCGCCGGCCTGGCCGTGGCGCTCGTCATGTTCCTCGTCGTGCTCGTCCTGCCCAGCCACCTGCTGGAGAACCCGTTGCGTCACGCGCGCAGCCTGCGCGCCGAAGATTGACCCGTTTGACAAGCCCCGTGCGAAGCCGGGAAATTGACCCGGAATGACGACCGAGCCGCCGCCCGTGGACGGGCGGGTGGATGCCACCCGCGAAACGCTGCTCCGCGAGTTCGATGCCGGCCGCAAGCCGGCCCTCGCCCGTACCATCAGCATCGTCGAGAACGAGCGACCCGGGTTTCGCGAGATCCTCGCCGCCCTCAACCCGAGGCTCGGCGCCGCCCATCGTATCGGCATCACCGGCCCGCCCGGGGCAGGGAAATCCACGCTGACCACCGCGCTGGTCCGGCTCTATCGCGAGCGCGGTGAGACCGTCGCCGTCATTGCCGTCGACCCGACCTCGCCTTTCACGGGCGGCGCGTTGCTGGGCGATCGCATCCGCATGAACGACGTCGCACTCGACCCGGGCGTCTTCATCCGCTCCATGGCCACGCGCGGCTCCGTTGGCGGGCTGGCGCTGGCCACGAAAGAGGTCGCCGACGTCCTCGACGCGTTCGGCTTCGATCGCATCCTGGTCGAGACCGTCGGCGTGGGCCAGTCCGAGCTCGACATCGCGGCCGCGGCGGACAGCACCGTCGTCATGGTCGTGCCGGAGTCCGGCGACGCCGTCCAGGCCATGAAAGCCGGGTTGATGGAGGCATCGGACCTGTTCGTCGTCAACAAGGCCGACCGGCCGGGCGCCGAGCGAATGGCCCGCGAGCTCGGCCAGATGTTGCACCTCCGCCTCGGCCGCACGCTCAAGAACGTGCCCGCCCACCACGGCGTCGATTTGAGAACGCCCAGGCCCCAGCCCCAGCCCCAGCCCGAGCCCCAGCCCCAGCCCCAATCCTGGGAAATCCCCGTCCTGCAAACGGTTGCCGAGACTGGGAGGGGAGTGGCCGAGGTCATGGAATCGCTCGATCGGCACCGGGATTGGCTGGTGGCCAGCGGTGAGCGGACGAAGCGCCGGCGCGCGCGCCTGGCGGAGCGCGTGCGGGACGAAGTCGACCGGCGGCTCCGGCGGGCCGCCTGGCTGGAGCGGGGTGGAGAGGCCGTCCTCGAGGCCGCCCTCGACGACCTCGTCGCCGGTCGTACCACGCCGTACGAGGTCGCGGCGCGGATCGCGGCCGCCGTCAGGGCGTGAGCCTGACCTATTTGGTGCCGAACCGCATTCGGCCCTGACGGGGTAGTCCTTCGAGGGGTGCCACGGGGTCCTTTGCACAGACAGGAGTTCAGCGGATGGGCGTGATCGATTCGGATGCCAGGGCCGGCCATTTGGCCGATCCCGACCTGGAGCAGCGGCTGGCGCGACAGGAGCGCGAGCTCGCAGAGCTGCGTGCGCGGCTCGCCGGCTGGGAGGCCGCCTTCGCCGCCCAGTCGAGTCGACTCGACGCCTTCGAGACCGTCTCCGGCGTGCCCGTCGACGCGCTCTACACGGCGCTCGACGTCCCGGCGGAAGCGGTTCTGTCCGAGCGTCTCGGCCTGCCCGGCGAGTTCCCGTTCACACGCGGGCCCTACACGTCGATGTACCGGACGCGGCTCTGGACCATGCGCCAGTTTGCCGGCTTCGGCACCGCCGAAGAGACGAATCAACGCTATAAGTACCTGCTGGAGCACGGTCAGACCGGGCTCTCCGTAGCCTTCGATTTCCCGACCCTGATGGGCTACGATTCCGACCATCCGCGCTCGCTCGGCGAGGTCGGCAAGTGCGGTGTCGCCATCTCCAGCCTGCAGGACATGGAGACGCTGTTCGACGGCATCCCGCTCGACCAGGTCTCCGTCAGCATGACCATCAACGGTCCGGCTATCATTCTCTTCTGCTTCTACGTGGTCGCGGCCGAAAAGCAGGGCATCTCGCCGGACACGCTGCGCGGCACGGTGCAGAACGACATCCTGAAGGAGTACATGGCGCAGCACGCCTGGATCTATCCGGTCGAGCCGGCGCTGAAACTGATCGTGGACATGTTCGAGTGGGCTTCCTCGCACGCGCCCAAATACAATCCGATCTCGATCAGCGGCTACCACATCCGGGAGGCGGGCTCGACGGCCGGCCAGGAGCTCGCGTTCACGCTGCGCAACGGCTTCGAGTACGTGGAGCGCGGCATCGCGCGCGGCCTCGATGTGGATGATTTCGCGCCACGGCTCAGCTTCTTCTTCGACGTGCACAACGACTTCTTCGAGGAAATCGCGAAGTTCCGAGCGGCTCGACGCATCTGGGCGAAGCGCATGCGCGATGTCTATGGCGCGAAGAAAGAAGAGAGCTGGCGGCTGCGCACGCACGCGCAGACGGCGGGTGTCTCACTGGTCGCGCAACAGCCCGAGAACAACATTGTTCGCGTGGCCTACCAGGCGCTGGCCGCCGTGTTGGGTGGAACGCAGTCGTTGCACACGAACTCGATGGACGAGACGCTCGCGTTGCCGACGGAGAAGGCGGTACGCATTGCGCTCCGGACACAGCAGATCGTCGCCTTCGAGACGGGCGTCGCGAACACGATCGATCCGCTGGCCGGCTCATACTTCGTGGAGGCGATGACCGACCGCCTGGAGCGCGAAGCCGAAGAGATCTTCGATGAGGTCGAGCGCATCGGCGGTGCGGTGCGCGGCATCGAGAACGGGTACTTCCAGCGCGAGATCGCGCTGTCTGCGGACCGCCAGCAGCGCGAGATCGAGAACGGCCGGCGTACGGTCGTCGGGCTGAACGCCTTCACGGAAGGAGCCGACGACAGCGACATCGACATCCTGCGCATCGATGATGCGCCGGAGCGCGTCCAGCGCGAACGCCTGGCCGCGTTGCGGGCGCGGCGCGACGAGCCCCGCGCGAAGGCGGCGTTGAATCGGCTCAGTGAAGCCGCGCGCGCCGACGAGAACGTCATCGAGCCGATGCTCGCATGCGTCCGCGAATATTGCACGTTGTTCGAGATCCGCCACGCCCTGGAAGTCGTGTACGGATCCTACCGCGAACCGGTGTTTTTCTAGTGGGGCTGGGGCTCGGGCTGGGGCTCGCGTGATGGGTTGGGGAGGTCTGATGGAACGGTCGCGGGAAGGCGAACCAGCGTCGTTACGGGGAGATCGCTTGCGGATCCGGCCAGGCGGAGTCCATGGCTGAGGCCGAGGCCGTCATCACGGCGGCGGACATTGCCTGGCGGCTCGGACTCGCGTTCTTCCTCGTAGCCGCGAACGGCTTCTTCGTGGCATCCGAGTTCGCATTGGTCGGTGCGCGCCGCACGCGCATCGAGGCCATGGCCAGGGCGGGCAATCGGCGCGCGCGCCTGGCCGAATCCGCGATCCACCGGCTGGATCACTACATCTCCGGCACACAGCTCGGCATCACGCTGTCCTCGCTCGGCCTGGGCTGGGTCGGTGAGTCCACCATCGCCGTGCTCCTCATCGAGATTTTCCACGGCTTGCCTGCCCCGTGGGACGTGATCGCGACCCACGCGGTGGCCGGGACCATCGCCTTCGCGTTCATCACGTTCCTGCACATCGTGCTCGGCGAGCTGGCGCCGAAATCGCTGGCCCTGCTCTTCCCGGAGACGGTCAGCCTGTGGACGGCCGGCCCGCTCATCGTGTTTTCCCGCCTCTTCACGCCGTTCATCGTCGTGCTGAACGGGACGGCGAACCTGTTGCTGCGGTCCATCGGCCTGCGTGCACCGACGGAAATGGAGCGCGTGCACCGGCCCGAGGAGATCGAGATGCTGCTCGCGCAAAGCGCCGAGCACGGTCTGCTCGGCGAGGAGCCGGTGGAAATGATCCGGGGCGTGTTCCACCTGGCGCAGACGACGGCATCGGAGGTCATGACGCCGCGGACCGAGATTATTGCGCTGTCGGCGGCAACCGAACTCGATGCTGCCGCCGACTTCATCCTCGAGCAGGGACACTCCCGCTATCCCGTCTTCGAGAGTTCGCTCGACAAGATCGTGGGCGTCGTGCTGGCGCGTGACGTGTGGCGTGCATTGCGTGACGGCACGGCGAAGACGGCCGCAGACGTGATGCGCGAGGCCGTCTTCGTTCCGGACACGAACACGGTCGAGCAGCTGCTGCGCCACATGCAGAACGAACAGACGCACCTGGCGATCGTGATCGACGAGTTCGGGGGCACGGCCGGCATCGTCACGATCGAAGATGTGGTCGAAGAGATTGTCGGCGAGATCGAGGACGAGCTTGACGAGGCGCGTCTGGAGTACGAGCACAAAGGCGAGGGCGAGGTCGAGTTTCCCGGTCGGGTCGGCATCCACGAGTTCAACGAACGCTTCGGCCTCATGCTGCCCGACGAGGACTACACGACCGTTGGCGGCTTCATCCTGGGCCGGCTCGGCCGGCTTGCCGCGGTTGGCGACGAAGTGCCCATCGACGGGGGCCGGATCCGCGTCATTTCCACCAAGGGCCGCCGCGTCGAGCGCCTATCGCTCGTGCACGTGAGTGTACCGGAGACCGAGACCGAGGGCTCGGAGTGACGCCTCCGGCACCACCCGACTGGTGGCGTCAGTACTTCGATGATGCCTACTTCCAGCTCCACGATCCCCTCTTTCCGGAAGTCGCAAGCCGCCGCGAAGTCGCCGGCATCGTCGAGTTGCTGGGCATGCCTGTCGGTGCGCGCATCCTCGACGCGCCCGCCGGCTGGGGCCGCCACGCCGTGCTTCTGGCCGAGGCCGGGTACCGGGTGGTCGCGGCGGACCTGTCGTTCGATCTGCTGAGACGGGCGCCGCCGGAGGGACCGGCCCGCGTCGCGGCCGATGTGCGCAGCCTGCCGTTTGCCGATGCCTGCTTCGACGCCGTCCTGAACGTGTTCACCAGCCTCGGCCTGTTCCTCGATGACGCCGAAGACCTGCAAGCCTTGCGGGAGGTCCGGCGCGTGCTCGGCGCCGGCGGCACGTTCCTGTTCGAGAGCATGCACCGCGACGAGGTTGTCGCCCACTACGCGGAACGGGACCGCTGGAGCCTTCCCGACGGCACGGACGTTCGAGCGTCCCGACGCTTCGATCCGATCCGTGGCATCAGTCACGAGGTCATGGAGTGGCGCGGCGCGGCGGGCCGCGGCCGGAAGCGGCATGCACTGCGTCTGCGGACGGCGACCGAGATCGCCGGCCTGTTACGCGAGGCCGGCTTCGCCGATGTCCGCTATTACGGGGACTGGGATGGCAGCAGGTTTCACCATCGGGCCGAACGGCTGATCGCAGTCGCATGCAGGGACTGAGCGAACGGGTTCGCTTGCCCGGAGCCACCCCGCGCGCGTAACCTCATCCCGACCCCGGCCCGGTCTGTGGCCGGTCCTGTAACGTGATCGAACTATGGAAGATCGGAAGATCCGCGTACTCGTTGCGAAGCCCGGCCTGGACGGACACGATCGCGGCGCGAAGGTGATCGCGAGCGCGTTCCGCGATGGCGGCTTCGAAGTGATCTACACCGGGCTTCACCAGACGCCCGAAATGATCGCGGCCGCGGCCCTGCAGGAGGATGTGGACGTCGTTGCGCTGTCCATTCTCTCCGGCGCGCACATGACGCTGTTCCCTCGCATCCTCGAGTTGCTCCGCGCGGAAGGCATGGAGCACGTGCTCGTCATCGGTGGCGGCATCATGCCGGACGAAGATATCGCCGCGCTCGAAGCCCAGGGCGTGGGCAGGCTGTTCGGTCCGGGCACGCCGACGACTGCGCCGATCGAATACGTACGCGACTACTTCGCTCGCCAGAAGAGCGGGACGGCGAACTGACGTGGCACGGTCGAGCGTGGAAGCGGACGTATCACCGTCGACGCGGCTGCGGGAGCTGACGGCTGAGCTGCGCAAACTCGAGTTCGAGTTGCGCGAGGGCGGTGGCCCCGACAAGGTCGAGCGCCAGCACAAACAGGGGAAGCTCACCGCGCGCGAGCGCATCGAGCTGTTGTTCGACAGGGAAGCGCCCTTCCTCGAGGTAGGTTTGTTCGTCGCCAGCGACCGCTACGAGGGTCAGGCGCCGGCCGCCGGCGTGGTCACCGGAATCGGCACGGTCGAAGGCCGGCCCGTGGTTGTCATCGCCAACGATGCCACGGTCAAGGCCGGATCGTGGTGGCCCGAGACGATCACGAAGATGCTGCGCGCACAGGAGATCGCGATGCGGTCCCGCGTGCCGATCGTCTACCTGGTCGATTCCGCGGGCGTCAACCTGCCCTATCAGGGCGGTGTCTTCCCCGGTCAATACGGCGCGAGCCGGATCTTCTACTACAACTCGCTCATGCGGCGCTACCTGCGTGTCCCGCAGATCGCCGCGGTGATGGGACCGTGCATCGCGGGCGGGGCGTACCTGCCGGCGTTGTCCGACGTCATTCTGATGGTCGAAGGCACGAGCTTCATGGGCCTTGGCGGGCCGAACCTCGTGAAGGGTGCGACGGGACAGACCGTCGATGCCGAGACGCTCGGCGGGGCCTGGGTACACAATGCGATCAGCGGCGTCGCCCACTATCGATTCGAGGACGACGCATCCTGCATCGCGCGTCTGCGTGAGATGCTGATCGAGTTGCCGTACACGGTGCCGACGGTATCGATCGCCGATCCCGAGCCGCCCGCGCGACCGGCCGACGACCTGTATGAGCTGTTGCCCGAGAACCACCGCCAACCGTACGACATGCGTGCGTTGCTCGCGGCCCTGCTCGATGGCGGCCGCATCGACGAGTTCCAGGCCGATTACGCGCCCGAGATGATCTGCGGGACGGCCCGTCTCGAAGGCATCGCCATCGGCGTCATCGCCAATGCGCGTGGCATGCTGAAGGACCCGCACGGCGGACCGCCCAAGTTCGGCGGCATCGTCTACGCCGACAGCGCCGAGAAGACGGCCTACTTCATCGAGACCATGAACCGCCACCGCACACCGCTGCTGTTCGTTCAGGATGTCAGCGGCTTCATGGTCGGCACGGAGGCGGAGCACGCGGGCATCATTCGGGCCGGCGCGCACTTCGTCGAAGCCATGGCGACGGCGACGGTGCCCAAGCTCGTGCTCACTGTGAATCACGCGTCGGGCGCCGGCTACTATGCGATGGCGGGGCAGGGATTCGATCCCGATTTCATCCTGTCCTGGCCGACCGGCCGCATGGGCGTCATGGAGGGCGACAGCGCCGTCATGGCCCTGTTCGGCCCCCAACTCGATGAGCTGAAGAAGGAGCGGCGCGAGCCCGACGCCGAGCTCCAGGCCAAGATCGACGCCGTCCGCGCCGACTACGACCACCAGCTCGATGCCCGCTACGCCGCCGCGCGTGGCTTCGTCGACGCGATCGTCGCGCCCGAAGATACGCGGGCGCTCCTCTCGCTCGCGTTGCGCACGACGTTGCACAATCCGGGTCCCCACCTCGGCGCGTTCGGCGCGTTGCCGGAAGGGCTGTGAGGGGTGCGGTGAAGACGGTTCGGATTGCATCGGGGCAGGGGTTCTGGGGCGATCTGTTGTCGGCGCCGGTCGAGCAGGTAAGGCGAGGCGGAATCGACTACCTCATGCTCGACTACCTCGCCGAAGTCACGATGTCGATCCTGCAGAAGCAACGCATGCGGGATGCGTCGCAGGGATACGCGCGGGACTTCGTGCCGCTCATGGGCGAGATCCTGCCCGACTGTGTGGCGAAGGACATCCGTGTCGTGGCGAATGCGGGTGGCGTGAATCCCGCCGCCTGCCGTGATGGCGTGCTCGAGCAGGCGCGCCAGGCGGGCCTGGCCGGGAAGGTCACGGTCGGCGTCGTCAAAGGCGATGACATCCTCGACCGACTCGAAGATCTCATTGCGCGCGGCCACGCCCTCGCGAACATGGACGACGGCCGTCCGCTCGCGGATGTGCTCGACCGCGTCCAGAGCGCAAACGCCTACATCGGCGCGCAGCCCATCGTGCGCGCGCTCGAACGCGACGCCCGCGTCGTCATCACGGGGCGATCCACGGACACGGCCCTGACCTACGCGCCGATGATGTTCGCGTTCGGCTGGCCGGCCGACGCGTACGACCGGCTCGCGGCGGGGGTCGTAGCCGGCCACATCAATGAATGCGGTGCGCAGGCGTCGGGCGGCAATTCGCTGATCGAGTGGGGCCACCTGCACGACCTCGATGACGTCGGCTTCCCGATCATCGAAGCTGCCGAAGATGGCACCTTCGTCGTCACGAAACACGAAGGGACGGGTGGTCGCGTGAGCCGCGCCGTCGTCGCCGAGCAGATCCTCTACGAAATGGGTGATCCGCGCAGCTACATCACGCCGGATGTGGTGGCCGACTTCACGACGATCCAGCTCGAGGACGCCGGTCCCGACCGGGTCCGCGTGCACGGCGTGCGCGGCGGGCCGGCGACCGACATGCTGAAGGTGTCCATCAGCTACTCGGCGGGCTACAAGGCCGTCGGCACGCTCGTCTACTCCTGGCCGGATGCCGCTGCCAAGGCGCTCGACGCCGATCGGATCCTGCGCCGGCGGTTAGAGCGGATGGGCCACCGGTTCGACGAGTTCCGGACGGAGCTCGTGGGCTGGAATTCCACGCACGGCGCGCTGGCCGGGCCACCGCCGGCCGACCTGCCCGAGGTCGAGTTGCGCGTGGCGGTGCGTGCCACCGACCGCGCTCCGGTCGAGGCGTTCACGCGCGAGATCGCGCCGCTCGTTTTGACAGGACCGCCGTCCGTGACCGGCTTCGCCGGCGGCCGCCCGCGCGTCCAGGAGGTCGTCGCGTATTGGCCGGCGCTCATCGATCGGCGCGAGATCGAGTCACACCTGCATGTTGAGGTGACGACGGCATGAAGCGAGTCACCCTCTACCGCATCGCGCACGGCCGGTCCGGTGACAAGGGCGACACCGTCAACGTCGGCGTGATCGCCCGGCGCCCGGAGTTCTATTCGTTCCTGGTCGAGACGCTGACGCCGGCCGCGGTGAAAACACATTTCGGCGAGCTGGTCAAAGGCCGCGTCGAACGCTTCGAGCTGCCCAACCTGCACGCGCTGAACTTTCTGCTGCACGAATCGCTCGGCGGCGGTGGCACGGTTTCACTCATGACCGACGCGCAGGGCAAGACCTACTCGACGGCCATGCTGAGAATGCGCGTCGACCTGCCGGATGACCTCGCCCGCATCCTCGACGAGGACGGATCGCTCCCACACGAGCCCGGCGACGGACGCTCGTCGTCGCCATCGCCGTAATCCCTCGGCCCTATGAATTACGAGCGCATTCTCGTTGAGACGGACGACGCCGGTATCGCGCGTTTCACACTGAACCGGCCGGAGAAGCGCAACGCGCTCGACGCGCGCACAGTCGCCGAGCTGAGGGCGGCGCTGGCCACAGCCGAGGCCGGCGCGGCGACACGCGTGGT
>JBFJPA010000056.1:0-13955 GCA_041617355.1 Longimicrobiales bacterium | reverse complement strand
CTCTCCCTCTCCCTCTCCCTACTCCCTGTTTCTGTTCTTCCGTTTGAGCGCCTTACCCAGTATATCCCGCCACTCGTCATACGACTTGAGTCCCATGACTGTCACTTCGTTGTTGATCACGTAAGCGGGCGTCCCGTTCACCCGGGACGACGCCGCGAAAATGACGTCCTGCAAGAGGACGGACGCGACGCGGTCATCGGCGACGCAGCGATCGAACGCGTCCGGCGCAATGCCGAGCTCTCTGGCGTATTTGGCGAATTGCGCGCGGGGCTCGGACAGTTCGCCCCATTCCTTCTGGGTCCGGAACAAGCGGTCGTGCATCGCCCAGAAGCGATCGCCAACCGCGCCCGCACAGGCGGCGGCTTCATGTGCCGACCACGCGTTCGGCGAGGTCGGCCCGGGCAGGTGAACGAAGATCCAGCGCACCTGGCCACCCTGCACGAACGCACTGTCGATCCGGGGAAACACCTCCAGCGCGAAGCGCGCGCAGTGAGGGCACTGGAAGTTCGCGAATTCGTAGACGAAAACCGGCGCTTCACCCTCGCCGCGCGTCCGCGACGTGGAGGCGCGGGCCGCGTAGTTCGCGTTGTAGACGTCCTGCGCGGACACGGGGGGTGTGCCCACGAGGACGGCGAGGGCTCCGAGGAGCACGACCGGCCTGACGGCTCCGGTCTGCGGGAGACGACCCGTTCGCATGGCGTTCGTCGGCGGTGGAGTTGCTGGAACGCCCGTCCGGCGCTCCCGTGGACAGTGGCGTTACACCGGGAGGTGCCTCCGGGTGCCTCCCGCTCCGAGGATTCGTTGGAGGTCCCACTCGTGCACGATGGGCGGAGGCCAGGACCCGGCGTGGATGCCGCCGAGAATCCGCTCGGCCTCCCGGCGCGCATCGGCCGCCGTGTCCGGCGTGACCCAACCGGACGCCTCGGCGGCGGCGAGCTCGTCGGTGTCGAGCAGAACGGGCAGCTCCCCTTCGCCGAGCCAGACATCGAGGAAGAGATCCGTGGTCCACCATTCCCCGGTGTCGACGGACGCGACCGGCGTCAGGATGTTGGCGTAGATCCCCGTGAAGCGACCATCGGCGAGGTGAAATCGCCCGATGTCGTAGGCGCGGCCGGGAAAGGTGAACCAGATCGCGGGCGCCCCGTCTTCGAGGATGACGCTACCCTGTACGAGGAGTGGTCGGGCGAGCGGGGTCCGGTCGAGGAAGGTGACGACGCAATCGGTGGTGCGGTGCACGAGGCGTTGCACGAACAGCTCTTCGCGGTCCGGCGGACGGCGATAGTGGATGCGGACCGTATCAGCCGTAGAAACCACGACCCTCCGCGGCCATGGTCCGGATCGACGGAGCCGGCGCGAACCGCGCTCCGTGGGCGGACTCGAGCTCTTCGAGCCGCTGCAGCAGCCGCTCCGTGCCGAGCGTATCGGCCCAGCGCAGGAGCCCTCCGCGAAACGGCGGAAAGCCGGTACCCGTGATCATTCCGAGATCGACATCGCCCGGGCTCGCGACGACGCCGTCCTCGAGGACACGCGCGGCCTCGTTGACCATGGCGAGCACACAGCGCTCGCGGATGGTATGCGCGTCGAGCTCGATCGTGGCCGCCGACACCGTAGCCCGCAGCTTCGTAGCCAGCGCCTCGTTGACCCCATCTTCGCGATCGTTCTCGTAGCGATAGAAACCGAGCCCGCCTTTGCGTCCGAGAAGCTCCGTTTCTGCGAGGGCTTCGAGGGCCGCCGCCGGTTTCATACGATCTCCGAACGCTGCGTACAGGACGGCGGCCGCGTGGCGCGCGACGTCGAGGCCGATCTCATCCAGGAGACGCAGCGGACCCATGGGCATGCCGAAGTCGAGCAATGCGCGGTCGATCGCGTTGACCGAGACTCCCTCGCTGACCAACCAGCCGGCCTCGTTCAGATACGGCGAAAGCACGCGGTTGACGAGGAATCCGGGCGCATCGTTCACGATGAGCGGGGTCTTGTCGAGCGCACGCGCCAGCGCGAATACCGTGGCCACGGCGTGATCGCCCGTCTGACGGCCGCGGATGACCTCGACGAGCGGCATGCGGTGCACGGGATTGAAGAAGTGCATGCCACAGAAATCTGCGGGCCGCATCAGGACCGACTGCATCTCGGTCACCGACAACGTGGACGTGTTCGTGGCGAGGACGGCGCCACTCTGGACGCGCGACTCGACCTCGCGCAGAACGCTCTGCTTGATGTCCATTCGTTCGACGACGGCCTCGATCACGACGTCGACGTGATGGAATCCGGTGTAGTCGAGTGTGGGCGCGATGCGATTCATTGCCTGCGCCGCCTCGCGTTTGTCGAGACGCCGTCGCTTGACCGCCTTGTCGAACAGCTCCGCTGCATGGCGGAGTCCCGTACCGATCGCGTCCGCCCGGATGTCCTTCATGCGAACCGCGATGTCGTTCGACGCGAGCAACTGCGCGATGCCGCCGCCCATCACGCCCGCACCGAGCACGCCCACGGCCGCTGCGGTCCGCGGCGGAACTCCCTTCGGCGCGGCTTTCTTCGCGGCCTCCATCAAGTGGAAGACGTGGATGAGGTTCTTGGAGACGTCCGTCGTGATGAGCCGGCCGAGCGCCTTGGCTTCGGTTGCGAACGCCGCGTCCAGCGGGCCGTCGATAGTTCGAGAAACGGTATCGAGTGCGATGAGCGGGGCAGGGTAGTGGCCGCGCGTTTCCTTGAGCACGCGCTTCTTCGCCTGGGACAGCACGAGGCTCCGGCCCGGCGGCGTGCGGTTCAGGAGGCGGGCTCCGACGCCGAGCGTGGGCCGCTTCCTCCGTGCGCCGCCGGCTGTCGCTTCCAGGGCGAGCGACCGGGCCCGCTCGTACAGGATGGCGGGGTGCACGATCTCATCGACGAGGCCGATGCGCAGAGCTTTGCGTGCGTTTACGGCCGAGCCGGTGAGGATCAGGCCGAGCGCTTCCTGGAAACCGATGAGGCGGGGCAGCCGGACCGATCCGCCGAAACCCGGCAAGATGCCGAGTCGCACTTCGGGCAGCCCGATGCGTGTCTCCCTGCGATCCGCGGCGATGCGGTGGGCACAGGCCAGGACCAGCTCCGTGCCGCCGCCCAGGCAGATCCCGTCGATCGCAGCGACCGTCGGCGCGTGCAGCTGTTCCATACGGCGGAAGATGCGCTGGCCCTCCCGCGACGCCATCTCGCCCTGCTCCGGATCGACCACGCCGGCGATCTCGCCGACGTCGGCGCCCGCAATGAACGTCGCGGGTTTGCCGCTCCGCACGACTACGGTGCGGATCCGCCCCGCAGCTGCGCCCTCCTCGATCTCACCCAGCAGTGCATCGAGCCGGCTCATCACCGCGGATGTGAGCAGATTGACCTTGGCGTCAGGCCGGTCGAAAACGAGCCAGGCGACGCCGTCGCTGGAAACTTCCAGCGTCAGCGCCGCCTGATCGTGCGTCTCGTGCGCGCTCAACCCAGCCTCCCACCGCCCGTGAACGGGCGGCCCACGCTCACAGCTTCGGCCTCAATTGCGCGCTCGCGCGGTTCAGCTCGACGACGACCGGATCGCCGCCCGTCACCTCGACCGGCACGTTCCAGTACAGCTCCTCGAACGGCAGCGGATAACGCGCATGAATCCACCACTGGCCCTTCTTCAGGGTGAAGCGGGCGACGCCGTTCCCGTCCGTCGTGTCCGCCGCCTCGTCGCGGCCCAACTCGCGCAGCTTCACGTAGATCACCGTGTCGATGGCCGCGTACGCCTCGTCGGCCCATTGCTCGCGGCGCAGCCGGATCTCGTTCGCGGTCTGTGCGAACCGGTTCTGCAGATTCGTGAAGCGGCTGAACGCCTGGTTCATGCGCCGCTCCGTCTGCGTCGCGATCGACTCCTGCGCGTTGAAGTCGTTGAAGAGCAGGCGGTACTGCGGTGACGCGCGCGACATCCGGGCCAGGGCATCGCTCAGCACCTTCAGGCTGTCACGCGCCGAGCCCCAGATGTTCTCCGCCTGCGAGTACTCGATTTGCGCCGCTGCGATCGAATCCTGCAGCACGAGCAGATCGGCCGGAATCTCCGGCTCGGGCGCAGAGTACGCCGAGCGGAGCGAATCGAAAACGGCGTCACGGTCATAGGGCAGCGCCCGTACGGGCAACGTGCCGAGCGGAGTGACGACACCATCGTCTCCTTGGAGCTGCGCCTGCACGACCACTTCGCCGGTGCAGCCGCCCAGCACCGCCGAAGTCGCGATCGCGGCGAGGGCCAGCACTGCTCTTTTCATGTCTGCGTCTCCCCAGACCGATTGATGTTGCAGGTTGTCGAAACGCCGCCCACGGCGGCGCGGGTTCAGTCGAAAATGTAGCGGCGCGGATTGATGTGCCGCCCGTTCACGACCACCTCGTAGTGGAGATGCGGACCTACGGCCAGTCCGGTCGAGCCAACGAGCGCGACGACATCCCCGCGTTCGACGGGCTGGCCCACGCGGACCAGGGTCTTCGATGCGTGAGCGTAGCGACTCAGCATGCCCCAGCCGTGATCGATCTCGACCGACAGGCCGTACTCGCCGTTCCGGCCGACGAACGCGACGCGGCCCTTGGCCGCGGCGACGATCGGGGTCCCCTCCGGCGCTACGACGTCGAGCCCGAGGTGCGGCCGCGGCCGGCTCAGGATCGGATGGTAGCGCGAGTATGAGAAACCGGACGAGATGTAGCCATCCGTGGGCAGAATCGAGGGCGTGGCCGCGAGCTTCTCCAGCTTGGTCGACAGCGTGTCGCGCGCCTCGCGCCAGCTGAACGCGAGCAGGCGTGCCCGCCGCACGAGACGACTGGCCTCCATCTCGGCACCGTGCGTATCGGAGGCCAGGTCCGGGTCGAAGCCGTATAGCGGGTTGCTTTCGACGGTCTCCAAGCCCGGGCCCCCGATGCCGACCTCACGAACGTCGGCGTTCAGCGGCTCCAGTCCGGCCAGCAGCCGGTAGTAGTCATCCTGCTGCTCGAGGTCGAGCAGCGCCGTCCGCAACGTGTCGAGCTTCTGCTGGAGCGTGCCGATTTCCTGTGTGAGGACCGTATTGGCGCGCGCGAGCCGGTGCTCTCGGGCTGCCTGACCGGCCCAGCCCAGGAAACGGAGCCCACCCAGGCCCAGCCCTGCGACGAGCATGAGCGTCAGTGCAATGGCGAGCTGGGCGACGGTGCGGGAAACCTGGATCCGCCGTGTCTTACCCTGCGCTGCCGAAAGGACGACCAGCGTCCATTTCTTTCGAGTCATCGAACCGTCGGTGTTAGAGTACGCCCCGACGCCCGCGGTCTCTGCACGCAGGAGCCGAACGGTTGCGAGCCTTCAAGATGCCAGACGGAAGAGGCGGCAGAGTCTACCACGGGCCGGAAGCGAGTGTCAAGCCGAGCTCTCGTCCCGGAGCTTCGGAAACAGGACCTCGCCCCGATGAACGGACCGGCCCGCGAGATCGAGTCCTGCGAGGTCCGCCAGTGGGGGTGGCCGCTCCAGCCCCAGCCGTTCCGCCAGTGCCCGCATCTTCCCCGGGAGGAACGGCTCGAGCAGCGTGGACAGCGTCGCGACCGCGCGCGCGAGCGAGGCGAGCGTGGAATCGAGCTCGGCGGTTCGAGACGGATCCTTCGCCTGGCTCCAGGGGGCGCGCTCCTCCACGAAGCCGTTGGCCGCGACCGCCAGATCCAGGGCCGTCTGCGCCCCCTGGTGCAGGAGGTTGCCGTCCATCACCTGGCGATAGCGGGCTACCGTGGTGTCGCACTCGTCATCGAGAGCCGCGCGCGCGCCCGCAGGCGTGCACCCCGCGCGATACCGCTCGATCATCGAGATCGTGCGGTTCGCCAGATTGCCCAGCGTGTCGGCGAGGTCCGAGGTGTAGCGCACGTCGAAGCGTTCCAATGAGAAATCGCCGTCACCCGTCCACGGGACGTCCCGCAGCAGGTAGTAGCGGAAGGCGTCAGGGCCCCAGCGGTCCACCATCTCGGTCAGCTCGATGCGCACGCCCTCGGACTTCGACAGCTTGCGGCCACTGAAGTTGACGAAACCGTGAGCCCACACGGACCGGGGCAGGGCGACGCCCGCGCTGAGCAGCATGGCCGGCCAGATGACGCAATGGAAGCGCGTGATGTCCTTGCCGATCACATGGACATCCGCCGGCCACAACCGCCCGTAGTCGGCATCGGGAAAGCCGGTCGCCGACAGGTAATTGATCAGCGCCTCGATCCAGACGTAGATGACGTGCGACTGATCGCCCGGCCACGGAATGCCCCAGTCGACCTGGGCGCGCGAGATCGAGATGTCTTCCAGCCCGCCTTCGACGAGCCGGCGGACCTCGTTGAATCGCGTCTCCGGCTGCACGAAATCTGGCCGCTCCTCGTAGAGTTGGAGTAGCGGCTGCTGGTACCTGGAAAGCCGGAAGAACCAATTCTCCTCGACCGTCCACTGCAGAGACCGGGACGGGTGCGTCGGGCAGCGGACCTCGTCGGCGTCGTCTTTGATCAGCTCGTCATCCCGTTTGAACGCCTCGCAGCCCACGCAGTAGTAGCCCTCGTAACGACCCTGATAGACGTCTCCGGCCTCTCGAATCCGGCGCACGAGCTCCGCTGCACAGCGCTTGTGCCGCTCCTGCGTCGTGCGGATGAAGTCGTCATGGCTGATGTGGAGGCGGGACCACATCCCGGCGAAATCGCGCGCGATTTCATCGACCCAATCCTGCGGCGCGACGCCAGCGTCTTCGGCGCTCTGCCGGACCTTGATCCCGTGTTCGTCCATGCCGATGACGAAGTGGACGGAATCGCCGCGCAGCCGGCGGTATCGGGCCATGGCGTCGGCACCGATCTTCTCGAGGGCGTGGCCGAGGTGCGGCCGGCCGTTGGCATAGTCGATGGCGGTCGTGATGTACCACGGTCGGGTCGGGCTCACGCGTCGCCTCTGCCGCGTCCGTTCGGTCGGTCGCGTCGGCCACCCCGGCGCGAGCGCCCTCCGTCGCCGTCGTCACTGCCGCGCTCGGGCTCCTCCGCCGGTGCCGCGGCGACTTCGGCCTTCAGATCATCCAGGGCGACGGTGCGGCGGTTGCCCGCATCGTCTTTCAGGTGAACGCGTTCGCGCCAGATGTCGACGCTGACGACCTTTTCGCGGCCGACGGCGGTGCGTAGCGAGCGGCCCTCGCGCGGGAACCGCTTGCGTGCCTGTACGTAGGCCTCGTGCTCGTATGTCAGACAGCACATGAGCCGGCCGCAGCAGCCCGAGATCTGCGCCGGGTTCAAAGACAGCCGCTGGTCCTTGGCGAGTTGCAGACTGACCGGCTTGAGCTCACGGATCCACGTCGAGCAGCAAAGCTCGCGGCCACAACGGCCCACACCGCCGAGCAGCGCGGCCTCATCGCGCACGCCGATCTGCTTCAGCTCGATGCGCGTGCGGAACGTGCGCGCGAGGTCCCGGACCAGCTCCCGGAAATCGACGCGACGCTCAGCCGTGAAGTAGATCGTGAGCCGGTTCCGGTCGAACTGCCATTCGGCTTCACTGACCTTCATCTTCAGGCCGTACTGCAACACCTTTTCGCGCGTGATGCGGCGCACCCGCGGCTCGTCGGCGCGCAGGGCCACGGCCCGGTCGACTTCCTCGGCGAGGGCGCGTCGCAGCACGCGACGCTCGGGCACCGGCGCGGCACAGCCGGTCGAACAACCCGAGCACTTTCGTTCCGCGATGGCCCCGGCCGCGCTGACACGGCCGAGATCCTCGCCCCGGTCGGCCTCCACGATGACGTGATCGCTCAATCCGAGATCCTCGATCTCGGCATCGTAGTAGCCGCGCCGGTTGGCTTTGAATGTGACTTCTATGATTCGGGCCACGTTGGGCCGCCCCGTTCCTCGAGAATCAGTCGCCCGACGCGGCGTCCGCCGCGGAGCCGAGCTCGCGCCACTCGCCCATGCGTTCGAATTTCGCCCAACGCGCGCGCTGCCGTTGCGATGCCTCGAGCGCCCACAGCTCGTCGATGTGCCGGGCCAGCGCGTCTTTCAACGTCACTGCCGCATCCCCCCAGTTCTCGTGCGCGCCGCCGAGCGGCTCGGGCAGCACCTCATCGACGACGCCGAGTGCGGCCAGGTCCGTTGCCGTCAGCCGCAATGCCTCCGCCGCCCGGTCCTTCGCGCCGGCCGTCTTCCACAGTATCGCCGCACAACCCTCCGGCGAGATCACGCTGTAGATCGCATTTTCGAACATGAGCACGCGGTCCGCCACGCCGAGCGCGAGGGCGCCACCGCTGCCTCCTTCGCCGATCACGGTCGCCACGATCGGCACGCGCAGCCGCGCCATGTCGCGCAGGTTGCGTGCGATCGCCTCCGCCTGACCGCGCTCCTCCGCGCCGATGCCCGGGTACGCGCCCGGTGTATCGATCAGGGTGACGACCGGGCGTCCGAATTTTTCGGCCAGCTGCATCAGCCGCAGCGCCTTGCGGTACCCCTCCGGATGTGGCATGCCGAAGTTGCGTCGCAGGTTCTGCTTCATGTCCCGGCCCTTCTGATGGCCGATCACGACCACCGACCGGTCGTCCAACCGGGCCAGGCCTCCGACAATCGCTTCATCGTCCCGATACGCGCGGTCGCCGTGCAATTCGAGAAAGTCCGTGAACGCGCGGTCGATGTAGTCGAGCGTATACGGTCGCTTCGGGTGCCGGGCCAGCTGGACGCGCTCCACGGCGCTGTACTCGCGGTACACCTGCCGCCGCAAACCATCCAGCTTGCCTTCCAGCGTGTGCAGCTCGCTGCTCACGTCGAGGCCTCGTTGCCGCGCCAGGATCTGGAGCCGTTCGATCTGCTGCTCCAGCTCCGCGATATCCGATTCGAAGTCCGGCGGCGTCGCACTCAAACGTCGCTCCTCAGCTGTTGCGTACCAGACGGACACGTTCCGCGCCGAACAGGTCGCGCAGTTCCCGCAACAAGCCGTCTGTCGGCGCCACGCCGAGCGTGCGCGATCGCAGCCTCACGGCGCCGTCCTGCCGGCCGTTCCCATTGCCACCGCCACTGGCCGACGTGCCGGCCCACCGAACATATACGGGTGCACTGCCCGGGTGTGCACGAAACGCCTCGCCAGCGCGGTGGACGGCATCGGCCGGCACATCCTCCGCCAGCGCGACCTCGACCGCGAGATTGCCGCTGCTCCGCAGCGAGCCGAGCGGGACGACGGAATCGAGGAAGATGGGCGGCGCATCCTCATCCCGCTCGCGACCCGACACCGAACCGCGAATCAGCACGGCGGCGTCCTGCACGAGGAGGTCGTGGTTCTGGTCCCACGCCTCGCGGAAGGCGAGGACCGTGGCCGTGCCGTGGAAATCCTCCACGGTGATGCGCCCCCACTCGGACCGGTCGCGGCGCGAGATCTGGCGGGACACCGTCGTCACGACGCACGGCAGTTCGACTTTCTGGTCGCGGAATTGCTTCAAGGTTGCCGTCGTGCACGCATCGAAAACACGCAGCTCGTCACGGAACTTCTCGAGCGGATGGCCGCTGATGAAGAAGCCGAGAATCTCCTTTTCGCGGACGAGCCGCTCGGACTCGGGCCAGCGCTCGATGTCGGGCAGCGCCGGCTCGGGCCGCACCGGAGCCTCGGCTGCGCCACCCATATCGAACAGTGAGACCTGTCCGCTGACCCGCTCTTCGTGCCGGAGCTGGGCCTCGCGCACGACCATGTCGAGTCCCGCCATGAGCTGCGCACGATGGCCGAACGAGTCGCAGGCGCCTGACAGGATCAGCGCTTCCAGCGAACGCTTGCCGACCAGTCGCAGATCGACGCGTTCGGCCAGCTCGAAGAGCGACCGATACGGGCCGTCGGCGGCACGATTCTCCAGAATGGAACGGACCGCGCCCTCACCGAGGCCGCGCAAGGCGCCGAGCCCGAATCGGATCTCGTCATCGCTGACCGGCGTGAACTTCCACTCCGACTCGTTCACATCGGGCGGCAGGACCCGGATTCCGTCCGGTCGGCCCGGCAACAAGCGCCCGAGCTCGCGACATTCCGAGATGTAGTGCACGACATCGTCGGACTTGTCGAGCACGCTGGACAGCAGCGCCGCTATGAACTCGGCCGGGTAGTAGCGCTTGAGCCAGGCCGTCTGATAGCTGAGCAGCGCGTACGCCACGCTGTGCGCGCGGGGGAATCCGTAGCGGCCGAACGTGACGATCTGGTCCGCGATCTTCTCCGCCGTCTCCGGGTCGACCCCGTTCGCGACGGCCCGGGCGACGAACTTCTCGAGCTCCTGGCGGATCAGATCGCTGTCCTTCTTGCCGACGGCCTTCCGCAGCACGTCCGCTTCCGCGAGCGTGAACCTGGCCAGCACCTGGGCCACGCGCATCACCTGCTCCTGATAGGTGATGACGCCATAGGTCGAGGCCAGTGCCGTCTCGAGCGTCGGATGCGGGTAGCTGACCGGCTCGCGGCCCAGCTTGCGGCGGATGTACACGTCGGTCATGCCGCTGTCCAGCGGGCCCGGCCGGATCAGCGCATTCGTCGCGATCAGGTCTTCGAACCGGTCGCAGCGCATCGCGCGCAGCTTGTCCGTGGCCAGCGAAGACTCGAACTGGAACACGCCGGTCGTGCCACCCTTCGAGAGCAGCTCGTAGACGCCCACGTCGTCGAGCGGCACGTCCTCGATGCGCGTATACG
Organism: Longimicrobiales bacterium; assembly: GCA_041617355.1. GTDB lineage: Bacteria > Gemmatimonadota > Gemmatimonadetes > Longimicrobiales > RSA9 > JBFJPA01. The sequence goes on along the minus strand of JBFJPA010000056.1, from coordinate 3,319 downwards.
TGTCGCCCGTCGCCGGGTGGCGCAGCGCGCCGTGCCGCCGCCTGACCCAATCGACCGCATCGTGTACGACCGTCAGCGTCTTCAGGCCCAGGAAATCCATCTTGAGCATGCCGGCCTGCTCGAGTGCCGTCATGTCCCACTGGGTCACAATGACAGCGTCGTCCGCACCGTCGCCGCTGACTCCGCGCGACGATTGCGTGCAGACCGGCACGTACTCCTGGAGCGGGCCCGGCGCGATGACGACGCCCGCGGCGTGGACGCTCGCGTGCCGCGACAACCCCTCCAGCGTTTGTGCGTATTCGACCAACTGGGCGACGCGCGGCTCCGACTCGATGAGCGTGCGCAGTTCCGGGATCTGCTCGGCGGCTTCCGCGACCGTGAGCGCGTTGTTCGGCGCGTTCGGAATCAGCTTGGCCAGCCGATCCGTTTCGGCAGGCTCGAAACCGAGCGCCCGACCCACGTCGCGCACGACGGCGCGCGATTTCATGGTGCCGAACGTGATGATCTGGCCGACCGAGTCCTTGCCGTACTTGTCGCGCACGTACTCGATGACCTCGGCGCGCCGCTCGTAGCAGAAGTCCACATCGATGTCCGGCATCGAGACGCGGTCCGGATTCAGGAACCGCTCGAAGAGCAGATCGAAGCGGAGCGGATCGACGTCGGTGATGCCGAGCACGTAGGCGACGAGCGAGCCGGCCGACGAGCCGCGGCCGGCGCCCACCGGGATGCCACGGTCCTTCGCCCAGTTGATGAAGTCCTGCGTGATCAGGAAGTAGCCGGCGTAGTCCGCCTTCTCGTTGGTGATGACCGACAGCTCGAACTCGAGTCGTTCGGTCCAGCCGTCGGGCAGCGGGTCGCCGAAACGGGCATGCGCACGGGAATACGTGAGCTGACGCAATAACTCGGCTTCCGTCGTCACGCCGTCCGGCAACGGGAAGGACGGAACGTAATAGCGTTTTTCGAAGACGAGGTCCACGCTGTCCGCGATGGCCAGCGTGTTGGCCACGACATCCGGCCGGTCCGGGAAGTGCGCCGCGATTTCGTCCGGCGACTTGAAGTACAGGCCGCGGTCATAACGCATCCGGTTCGCATCGTCGCGGTCCTTGCCCAACCCGATGCACAGCAGGATGTCATGCGCTTCGTGGTCTTCGGCGCGCAGGAAGTGGGCGTCGTTGGTGGCGATGACCGGGATGCCCAACGAGTCCGCGAGCTCGAGGATCTGCGCGTTCAGCTCGCGCTGGCCGGCCGACTCGTGGGCCTGCACTTCCAGGTAGTAGCGACCGTCGAAGACGTTCGCGTACCACTCGGCCGCCTCGCGCGCCGCGTCGGTCCGACCGGCCATCAGGTGGCGCGCCACCTCGCCCGCCATGCACGCGGAGGAGACGATCACTCCCGCGGAATGCTGCTCGAGAACCTCCCGGTCAATGCGCGGTCGGTGGTAGAACCCTTCGAGGAAGCCGATGGACGAGAGGCGAACCAGGTTGCGGTAGCCTTCGCGGTCCCGCGCCAGCAGGACGAGGTGGTAGTAGCGCTCATCACCGAACGCGCCGCCCCGCGGGTCTTCTACGCGCACGGACTTGTGACGGCGGTCGCCGGGCGCGACGTACGCCTCCATCCCGAGCACCGGCGTGAGCCCGGCTTTTCTCGCCTGCTCGTTGAACGTCCACGCGCCATACAGCGTGCCGTGGTCGGTCAGTCCGAGCGCGGGCATCTCGAAGTGCTTCGCCCGCCGGATCAGGTCCGAGATGCGGTTGGCGCCGTCGAGAAGCGAATACTCGCTGTGCGTGTGCAGGTGGACGAACGACATCGGGGCGCGACCGCTCAAGGCGCCGCTGTGGACGCGCTGCCACAGCGAAACGAATCGAGCAAGGTCTGCAGCTGAATCATGTACTCGTATTTCTTCTTGCCGGGCGCGAACAGCCAGGCGTCCAGGAAGTAGGTTCGATTCTGGGTGGGGCAGACGACGACGCGATCGATGAACGGACCGGCCGCGGGCCAGCTCGGATCCGTACTCGTCCACACGCCCTGCAGCTCGAACGTGTCGCCGCCCAACGCGCGACTCTCTACGTGGGTCGTGTCGATCGCCTGGCCCAGGTCGAACGCGTACGACGCGACCGAGTCCCGCCACGCCCGGGCCAGGGCCGGCGTCGGCTCGACCGCAGCGCCATCCCGCCACGTGACCGTGATCGTGCGCATCAGCACGCCGCCCATCTCCGCGTGATTGCGGAAGACCTGCGTGCCATTCAGGTCCGCCCGGCGGTACACGTTCGGAACGAGTATCGAGAATCCTGCCTCACGCGCGAGCGAGTCGCGCAGCGCCGTATCGGCGCGGCTGACGAACATGCGCGACAGCGCGTACTCCCGGAATCGCCGGTCGAGAAGGGCACCCAGCTCCGGCAACACGGCCACCAGCGCGCCCGCCGGATCCTCCTCCGGCAGCACCACGGCCGTTACGCCCTGCCCGCGCGCCCACACGTCCTGCGTCTCGACGATCGCCGGCAGCTGTTGCGGCACGTCTTCACCGAGAACGGCCGCCACCCAGAAATCGGTCGCCTTGCCGATCGGCAGGACCTGGCGGAAGCGACGGAGGTCGGGCCAGCGCGGATGGTCCGGCTGGATGTTCAGCACATCGAAGGTCGTCTCGTCGCGTACCGTGAATATGCGCGGCTGCAACGCCACCTCGACCTGCGTCGCCACCGCGTCCCAAAGCGTATCTGCCACGCCGATGATCAGGCTGGTCGCCGTCCCGTGCGCCGGCCGCCCGGAATCACTGCACGAAGCAACGGCCAACGCCGCCGCCGCGATTGCCCCGAGACGGGTGGATCTCATGATATGCCAATCACTTATGAGTGTCGCTCCGAAGACCTCTACAAAGTTAGCGCGGCTCCCGGGGCCCGGCAACCGAACGTGCCCGCGCCCGTTACCCGCCTCCCATCCCCCAGACGACCCGAGACCCGTGCCCGGATCCCGGGTGGCAGGATCGCGCCCGTGCCCGTGGCCCGCGCACGTGAACGCGCCCATGCCCGCGCCCCGCTACCCACGGCCGCAGGCCGCCACTATTCTGCGCTGAGGCAATCGATCCAACGGACGCGACGCAACGGTGCACGATCATCACCATCACGGTCCCGGACCGCATGCGCACCACCATGAGGTGAGCAAGCGGCGTCTGATCCTCGTGCTGATCCTCACGGCGGCCTTCATGGTCGTCGAGTTCGTCGGCGGCTGGCTCGCCAATTCGCTGGCGCTCATGGCCGATGCCGGCCACATGCTCGGGGATGTCGCCGCGCTCAGCCTGTCCCTCTTCGCGCTCTGGTTCGCG
>JBFJPA010000055.1:0-14078 GCA_041617355.1 Longimicrobiales bacterium | reverse complement strand
GCGGATGGCCGGCATCGATGTCGCCGAGACGCCGTACCCGCTGGACCACTTCGAGTCCCTCGACGCGTTCTTCACGCGGCCCCTGCGCGAGGGATCGCGGGCGTGGCCGGCCGAGAGCGGTGTCGCGGGCTCACCGGTCGATGGCGTCGTCGGGCAGTTCGGCGAGATCCGCGACGGCATGCTCGTCCAGGCGAAGGGACGCCAGTACGGCGCGGCCGATCTGCTGGCCGATCCGGAACGAGCGGCGAGTTACGATGGCGGCGTGTTCCTGACGGTCTATCTGAGTCCTCGGCACTACCACCGGATTCACGCGCCGCTGGCCGGCGCGATCGTCGAGGCGAGACACGTGCCGGGCGCGCTGCTGCCCGTGAACGAGCCGGCCGTCCATGGCGTCGACGCGCTGTTTCCTCGCAACGAGAGGCTCATCGTTCAGCAGGAGGGAGCGCTCGGCGGCACGGCCGTCGTCGCCGTGGGCGCGTACAACGTGGGCCGCATCACGGCCGCGTTCGACCCAACGTGGGGCGGCAATGCCTACCGTGGCGGCGTCACCAACCGACCCGCCGTGACGCGACCGGGGACGAGGCGATACGCGCCGCCCATCACGGTTGCACGAGGCCAGGAGATCATGGCGTTTCATCTCGGCTCGACCGTCGTGCTCCTCTTCGAGCCAGGTGTCGCGCTGAGCAGGCTGACGGTCGGCGCGGAGATACGGCTGGGTGCGCCAATCGCCCGCCGCGCAGACGGCGCGAGGGCGTCGGGGTAATGCGTTCGCAGCGACGTGACGATCCTCTTGCGAAGCCCGTCACGGAGCCGGTGGACGGGTCATCCGCGTCGGCCAATCGAACGTGGTCGACGACGTGATTGCGGCAAACCCTGCGCAACGGGTGCCGCGCCCCTCGGAAAACCGGCGAAGTTTCTTGTTGCGTCAGAGGGGAAACGTGATCATTTTGTTGCGCACTGGAGACGCGTCAGGCCGTCCTGCGCTCTCCTGTGAAACCCTTTTTCAGGGAGACCTCCATGGCAGCCATGAAGAAGTCAGGCAGTAAGAAGGCGGCGAAGAAGGCCGCGAAGAAGGCGCCGGCCAAGAAGGCGGCAAAGAAGGCCGCGCCGAAGAAAGCGGCGAAGAAGGCCGTGAAGAAGGCGCCGGCCAAGAAGGCCGCGAAGAAGGCCGCGCCGAAGAAGGCTGCGAAGAAGGCACCGGCCAAGAAGGCCGCGAAGCGGAAGCCGAATCCCGCATTCATGAAGCCCATGACGCCCAGCTCCGAGCTGGCCGTGGTCATCGGCAACAAGGCCATGCCGCGTACCGAGGTGACCAAGAAGGTCTGGGAGTACATCAAGAAGAACAAGCTGCAGGATGGCCGTACGATCAACGCCGACGCGGCGCTGAGGAAGGTGTTCGGTGGCCGCTCGCAGGTCACGATGTTCGACATGACGAAGCTGATCAGCAAGCATCTTTCGTGACGCACTCGCCGACAGGCGAACGCAAGGCGGGGGGCGCGCCGGACACGGCGGCCCCCCGCGTCGTATCCTGACCCTGGCGCGATCCTCCCTCCCATGCACGACCGCAAGGCGATAACATCCGCTCGCCCCGAGATCCCGAGTCGGAGGGACGACGCGTGAACCTGGCCGAGCACCGCACGGCGCTCGAGCGCGAGCTGGGCAGGGACCGAATCGAGCGCGGCGTGCCGCTCGCGCCACTCACGACCTTTCGCATTGGCGGCCCCGCCGACCTGATGTATCGGCCGCGGACACCCGACGAGATGGTGCGGGTGCTGCAGCTCGCGAGGGAGCGCGAGATCCCCCACTTCGTGTTGGGGCTCGGCGCCAACATCCTCGTCGGTGATCTCGGCTATCGCGGACTCGTGATCCGTTGCGAGATCGGCGGCATCGACTTTCTCGACGACGTGACGGTGCGCGCCGGTGCCGGCGTCCAGACCTTCCACGACCTGATCGATGCGACAGTCGCGCGGGGCCTGGCCGGCCTGCACCACTACGTCGGTATCCCGAGTACCGTCGGTGGCGCGATCTGGCAGAACCTGCACTTCTTGTCGCCACCGCCCGAGCGGGAACGGACGTGTTTCATTGAAGAAATCGTCGAGTCGTGCGAGATCCTGACCGCCGAGAGCGAGGTGCGGCGCGTCGACCGGGACTACTTCCAGTTCGGTTACGATTACAGCGTTCTGCACGATCGGGCGGATGTCGTGTTGACCGCGACGTTCCGGCTGGAGCCGGCGCCGATCGACACGTTGCGCTACGTGATTCGCGAGAACCTGAAGTGGCGCGACGAGCGGCACCCCGACCTGTGGCTGTACCCGTGCGCCGGCTCGATCTTCAAGAAGATCGAAGGGATCGGGGCCGGCCGACTCATCGATGAATGCGGGCTCAAGGGCCACGTCTTCGGCAACGCGGCGATCTTCCATAAGCACGCCAACATCATCATCAACCTCGGCGGCGCCAGCGCACACGAGGTCTGTACGCTGATCGAGCTGTCGCGTCGGACCGTGCGTGAGCGGCTCGGCTATGAGCTGGAAACGGAGATCGGGTTCGTCGGAGAGTTCCGGTAGGGTCGGCCGGCCGGGCGCCGTAGCCCCGGCCGGCCAGGGTTTCGCGCTACTCGTAGTTCGGCTTCGGCCGCTCGCGCGTCAACGACTTGAGCAGCTTCCAGGCGAGCCAAGCGATCAGTGCGATCGGGAGCACCGTGAACAGCATGAAGGACAGGAACCCCCACACCGCGCCGAACACCGCGGTCAGCACCTTCACCGTGATCAGGCCGATGATGGCGAGAATGCCGCCGGTCAGCATGCGTGAGCCGAAGATGGTCATGATCGGATTCTCCTGAAGAGCAGTTCGCTCGTGGCTGCCGTGCCGTACGCCGCCCCCGCGGCGCGGGTTTCAGTCCGACGGATGGGACGTCCGAGCCCGTGATCCCTGCACAACCGTGCGTTGCCCTCGCCTGGCACCCGGGCCATCATAGGGTCGCCCGGCCGACCGGGCACGCCGACCACACCGATCAAGAGACCGAAACGCATTGAGCCCCTACTCACGCGGCCGCTCGGCCCCCGTCGTCCTCTTGTGCGTCCTGCTCGCGGCCGGCTGCGCCCCGATCCGGTCCGTGGTCAGTTCGGTGTTCCCGGACCAGGCCGAACGCTGGGCGCGTACGGTCACGATCCACCGCGACGAGTGGGGCGTGCCCCACATCTTCGCGCCGACGGATGCCGCCGTGGTGTTCGGCCTGGCGTACGCTCAGGCCGAGGACAACTTCTGGCAGGTCGAGGAGGACGTCGTTCGCTCGATCGGCCGCGCCGCCGAGCTGTACGGACCGGATGCACTTGCGGACGACCTCGTCCGCGCGGCGTTCCAGGTCGAGCAGCTCTCCCGCGACGAATACGCGCGGGAACCGGAGGCACGGCGCGCGATGTGGGACGCGTGGGCGGCGGGACTGAACTACTGGCTGCGCTCGCACCCGGAGGCTCGGCCGCGTCTGATCACCCGTTTCGAGCCGTGGATGGCGTTCAGCCGATTCCGTTCGGCGTCGGCCGGCACGCGCATCGACGGTGCGCGCCTCGGCGACGTCCTCGTGTTCGACGCCGACGCCGACGCGTGGACGACGGCGTTTGCACTCGGAAGAGACCGTGCGCCGGCGAGCGCGGACACGTCGACCTTCGACCCGGAGCCCCTGGACGGCTCGAACGCGTGGGCCATCGGGCCGAAACGTTCGGCCAGCGGCTACGCGCTGCTATTCCAGAATCCGCACGTCGGCTTCTTCGGCGGCGGCCAGCGTTACGAGGCTCACCTGCACAGTGACGAAGGGTATCGCGTCTCCGGATTCGCCATCCTCGGCACGCCGATGATCCGATCGGGGCACAACGAGCGGTTGGGCTGGACACACACGAACACGGCGGCTGACGATGCCGACGCGTTCCGCGTCGAGTTCCCGGACGCGCAGCGGCCGCTCGAGTATCGTTACGACGGCGGATTCCGCAGTGCGGAAGAATGGGAAGACACCCTGCGAGTCCGCATCGACACGACGCTGGTCGAGCGGCGATTTCGGTTCCGGCGCACCCACCACGGGCCCGTCGTGAGGTTGGGCGACGGTTACGCCGCGATCCGGGTCGCGCGTTTCGAGGACGGCGGCTCGCTGCAGCAATGGTACGCGATGGGGAAGGCCGACGACTTCGATTCGTTCAGGACCGCGCTGGCGCAAACGGCGTTTCCCGTCAGCAACACGATGTATGCGGATGTCGCGGGCAACATCTTCTTCGTGCAGGGCAACGCCGTGCCGCGTCGTGCTGCGGGCCCCGATTGGACACGACCGGTCGACGGGGCCGATCCCGCCAACGACTGGCAGGGCTATCACGACTTCGAGGAGCTGCCACAGCTGCGGAATCCGGCGAGCGGCTGGATCCAGAACACGAATGCGACGCCGTACCTGGCGACCGGCGACGGCGACAACCTGGATGCAGCCGGATACCCGCCGTACATGGCGCCGGAGCCCGACAACGCGCGGGCGCGCACGTCTCGACACATCCTCGACGCGAATGCGAGCTGGACCTTCGAGGCGCTGGCCGCGGCCGCGTTCGACACCCGGATGCTCGAGGCGCCCGACTACATTCCCGCCATGGTCGACGAGTGGGAGCGCATGGGTGGTGAAGATCCGGATCGCGCGGTCCCGCTGGACGCCGCGATCGAAGCGTTGCGGAATTGGGATGGCGTCTCGCAAACGACTTCGCCCGCGACGACGCTGTTCGTGCTCTGGTTCGAACGCTTTCGGCGCACGAACCCGGACACCGGTGCATTTCCGCGGCTCCGTGTGTTGGAGGAGGTCGTAACGAAGCTGCGGGCGGACTGGGACACCGTCCTCGTGCCGTGGGGCGAGGTGAACCGGATCCAGCGCGTGCACACGAGCGGGGCCGAGCCGTTCGATGACGATGCGCCAAGTCTGCCGACCGCGGGCGCGCCCGGTTGGACGGGCATCATCTTCAACGTGACGGGCCGCGAAGGGCCGGCCGGCCGGCGCCGCTACGGCGTCTCGGGACACACTTGGGTCGGCATCGTCGAGTTCGGCCCCCGCCCGCGAGCGAAGAGCATCGTGACGTTTGGACAGAGCGCCGACCCGACGTCACCGCACTATTTCGACCAGGCCGTTCTGTACGCGGTGGGCCGATTCAAGGATGCCTGGTATTGGCCGGAGGACGTGCAACGACAGGCGATGCGGACGTACCGGCCGGGCCGGGTCGAGTCGAACTGAAACGCGGCGCCCGTTGCGCCGTAATGCAGGCGCAGGCCGGACCGGCCGCACCATCAGGGGAGGAGGCAGAGGTGACCGACGAGACGGGGAACGAGGGCGGGCGAAGCCGCCGTGATGCGCTGAACGATCTGCAGGCCCGAATCGAGGCCGCGATGGATGAGGTTCGGCCCAAGATTCGGAAAGCGCTCGAAGAGCTGGAATCGAAGGTGGACGCGGCCGTCGCCGAACTGCGACCCAAGGCACAGTCCGCGAAAGAAAAAGTCCAGCCGAAGGTGGATCACTTCGTTTCGGAGATTCAGCCGCGGCTGGATGGCTTGCTGGAGCGTTTGCAGGCGAAGATCAATGAGCTGCGCAAGGACCTGGATGCGCGCGCGGAGCGGGGCCGTGGCGATGACGAGCCGACGGGTCCGGCCGGGCAGATCGGGCCGGGCTCACCACCGCCGGGCGGATCCGACCCGCCGCCGCCGGGCGGGATCTGACCAAGGCGGTTGCAGAGTGGAAAGACACGGCCGCCGGCGATCATCGCCGGCGGCCGTGTCGCGTCATCGACAGGGGTCAGTCCGTCGCGTCGGGCTCCGCGTCGTCGGCAGGCCAGGGCGGGAGCGATTCGAAGAGGTCGCGCGTCGCCCGATCGACCGGCGCGAGGCTCGGGATTTCCGCGCCCGATGCCGCGCCGAGCTCACGGAATCGCCGGGCCGCGGGCAGGACCCGACCTTCGAACGAGCCGACGGCACGATTGAACGAGGCGACGGCGCGGTCGAGCGATTTCCTGACGTCGGCCAGGTGCTGCACGAGGGTGCGCATGCGATCGTGCAACGAGCGGCCCAGGGCGCTGATCTCCTGCGCGCTGCGGGCCAGCCGCTCGTGCTGCCACCCGTACGCGACCGCCTTCATCAAGGCGATCAGCGTGGTCGGCGTGGCCAGGATGACACGCTGCTCGACACCCGCCTCGATCAGCTCGGGATCCGCCTGCAGCGCCGCGCTGAAGAACGTCTCACCCGGCAGAAACAGCACGACGAACTCGGGCGTGGCCGGCAGGCTCTCCCAGTATCCGCGGGCGCCCAACTTCAGGATGTGCGCGCGGATCTGGCGCGCATGTTTGAGGAGATGATCACGCCGTTCGGCGTCGTCGCGTGCCTCGAGCGCATCGAGGTAGGCCTGTAGCGGCGCCTTCGCATCGATCACGATGCGCCGTTCGTTCGGCAGCCGGACCGTCATGTCCGGCCGCAGCCGGCCGTCTTCGGTCTCGTGTGTGGCCTGCTCCGCGAAGTCGCAATACTCGACCATGCCGGCCATCTCGACGACGCGGCGCAGCGTCAGCTCGCCCCACCGACCGCGAACGGCCGGCTGCCGCAGCGCGCGCGACAGATTGGCCGTCTCCTCGCGTAGCGCGCGCTGCGTCTCGACGAGGCTGCCTACCTGCTGCGACAGCGTGCCATAGGCCTCCGCACGCACCCGCTCGAGGTCCCGTATCCGGTCGTCCACGCGATCCAGTGACGTCCGCAACGGAGCGACCAGGGCGTCGATCGCCTTGGTGCGTGCATCCAGGTCATCGCCGGCGCGCTCGCGGTGCTGCGCCAGGACGCTCTGGGCAAGGGAGAGAAACGCCTCATTGTTCTCGCGCAGAGCTTCCGCCGAGAGGGAACGAAAGGCCGTGGCCAGCTTCGCCTGCGCTTCTTCCACGGCGCGCAGCTTCTCCGTCGCCGCGGCTCGCTCCGCATCCAGCCGCGAACTCACCTGCGAGCGCGCGACGCGCTCCGCCTCCAGCTCACCCCGCAGCTTGCGCAGCTCGGCGTCGCGATCGAGAACTTCCCGCTCGAGGACGGGCACGCGCGCCGCGCGGGTCCGCTCCGTCGCGAGCCCGGCGCGCAGCCACAGGCCGGCCACGAGTGCGCCGAGACCGACGCCCACCACGCCCGCGATGAGGATCAGGACTCCGGAATCAGGCATGTCCGCGAGGGGTGAAGGAAAACCGAAACTCCCGGGAATATACAGGGAAACGGCCGGCCCGTCCGAGGGGTCCGGCTTCAGCCGGGCCTCGCCGGAGGTCGATACTCGGCGTCATGAGACGAATCGGCCTGGCCGGAATCGGTGGGCTCGCGCTGCTCGTGGCGTTGATCGGCGTGCTCGCGCTGGATGTCGCGTGGCGAGTCTGGCTTTCACGGTTCGGCTTCGAAAGTGGCGCCGACATCGCGTTGCTCATCGCGTTGGAGCTGGCGCGCGCCAGTGTCGCGTTCGGCGTGATCGGCATTGCCGCGACCGTGATCGCGCGCGGAGAGCCGGGCGCGCGCGCGTTCGCGAGCGCGCTGCTGTTTCTCGGCCTGGTCTACCTGAAGGCGGTTCAGTTCGGGGCCTACCCTGGTCATCTCCAGGAGAAGCTGGCGAGTGCCCTGCTGGGCGCGGGTGTGTCGAGCGCCGCGCTCGCGTTCGTCTTTGCGACACCGATCTGGGCGCTGCCGCCCGGCATTGCGGCCTTTCTGGCTTACGCCCTGCGCTACCCGAGCCGACCGGTCGCCGATGCGGTGAGAGCGGCGCACGGCACGGGGCGGCGTGGCATGATGCGGGACGTGGCCCTGGCGGGTACGGATGTGCGCTCGTACGTGCACCGTTTCGCGGCGTGGGCGCTGGACCGCAACTGGCTGACATCGACGAAGCTGGTGACCGGTGCATTGATCGCCACTGTGGCGCTCATGACCGCGCCGACACCGGTCCGGGCGCTCGTCATGATCGTGCTGGCGATGGCTTTCGGCGTCGGTCTGGTCCTGTTGCGGACGTCGTTCCTGGCGAGCGCGGGACGGCACCGCCGGCGGCTTTCGCTCCTCGCCGTCGCGACGGGACTCGCGGTCACCGACCTGCTGATCAGCAGTGCGATCGGGTTCCTGCCCGGCGAGACGATCGCGCGGATCGCACTGGCGCTCGCCTGTCTCTCGCCGGTCGCCGCCGTGGTGATCATGGCCCGGGCCGTGAGTGACGGCCCCGAACACGCCGACGATCGGCCGACGGTCCGGCTGACGACGGAGCTGCCGCCCGTCCCACAGTCCTGACCCCGTGCGTCCGCGGGGACGCGTCTCACGGACACGGCCCGCGCGAACCCCGCTTCCTTCGTTTATCTTCCTACCGGTTTCGAAGTCCGATCACCCGTACGCATTGGGGGTTCCATGCGGCCGAACCTCGTCCTGGTCGTGTTGCTCCTCGCTCCGTTTGCGTCCCCGCTGGCGGCGCAGCCGTCGCGCGATGATCAGATCGCCGCGACCGTGCTTGCCGCGCCGGAAGACCGGCGTGAGGGAGCGCGCGTGCTGGGCTACGATGCCGCGGGCAAGCTGGTCGTCCTGCGGGAGGGGAGCAACGACATGGTCTGCCTCGCGGACGAACCCGGCGATGATCGGTTCGAAGCGAACTGTTACCATGCCTCGCTCGAGCCGTTCATGGCGCGTGGCCGCGAGCTGTCCGCGCAGGGCGTCAGCGCCGATGCGCGAACGCGCACGCGATATGAGGAGATCGAGGCCGGCACGCTGAAGATGCCGGATCGGCCCGCCGTGAACTACACGTTGCACGGCACCGCGTACGACCCGGCCAGCCGTTCCGTCGCGGGCGAGTATCGTCGGCAGACCATCTACATTCCGTATGCGACTGCGGAATCGACGGGGCTCTCGACACGCGCGTCCGCGGCGGAGCCGTGGATCATGTTCCCGGGCACGCCGGGCGCGCACATCATGATCACACCGCCGCGACCGGGCACCGGGCGCTGACGTTCGCGGACAGTCAAAGCAAACGGCCCGGTCGCCCTCGAGGGCGGCCGGGCCGCATCGCGTCGCTGGATTCGAGTCAGTTGCCGGTCGGCAGCGGCACTTCTTTGTAACCCGACGGCGGCGCGAACAGGGCGTCGGACAGATTCGTCGACTTCATGTCCTTCGTCTCGGAGAACAACTTCACGAAGGTCATCTGCTCCGGCGCGGGCTCCTCCTCTTCTTCCTTCTTCTGTTCTGCGCCGAGGCGGCCGCGCAGCATGCCACCGATGCCACGCTTGACGGCGTCACCCGTCGACGCCTTCGGCTTCGGACTGAGCACCATCTCCCGATCGAACTGCAGCTCCGGCGGCACCATCACGACGTAGGTCGTGCCACGTACCGTGAAGCCCTCGAGCTTCGAGGCTTCGCGCGTGGATTCCTCGATCGCCGACTGCATGCCCGGATTGGACGCGAGCGCCGCTGCCATGTTGTCCATGGACTTCTGGCTGCGCCTGGCGAGGCCGGGCGCCTTTTCCTGGAAGCCCTTCATGGCCTGCTCGGCCGGCACGTTCGTGGCGTTCCACATGTCGGCGAAGATGACGAGCTTGCCGGCTTGCTCCTCCTCCTGCTCTTCGGATTCGACCGTGATGTCGGTTTCCATGGTCATGAAGTAACGGCGCGCGTCGTAGCCGTTGACCTTCTGCCGCTCATTGGTCGGATCGACCTTCATCGTGTATTTGAACTTGACCTCGCCTTCGGGCTCCTCGGCCCGGGCTTCCCGGGCGGCGGCGCTGGCCTCGCCGGCCGCACGCTCCGCCGCGGCGAGCATCTGCTCGAACGACAGGATCGTGAAGGTTTTCGCGGAATGATCGATTTCGATCACGCGGCCGGCCTCGAAATCGAGGATCGTCGACGACGACTTGTCGAGGTCGGTCCGCATTTTCGCGCCCTTGATGTAGGTCTTTTCCGTCGTTTCGCCGCCGCCGCCCGCGAGCTTGGCAAAGGCGCCGAGGATACCGCCGAGCTCGACCTTGGTGACCGTCGTGTATTCGACGTCCTGTGACTGAGCCGGCGTAGCGAGGCCGACGGCGAGACCGAGGGCCACCAGGGTGGCCGGGATGCCGCTTCGAGGCATCAGAACCTCCGCATCGAGATCAACAGGGTTGGGTTCGGGGAGGCCGGCCAGTCTGCGCTGGACCGTCCGGCTTCGCAACATTACCGGGATCACCGTGCGCGAACAATCGCGACGGTGAGCAAACAGACAAGCGCAAAAATGGGGCCGGGCGGGACAGCCCGGTTCCGCTCAGGATGCGGACTCGGCGGGATCGGCAACGGCAGTGCGGGCCGGCCGCCTGGCTCGGGTCCGGCGCAGGATCGGCAAGCGGAAGAGGAGCAAGGCCGCGACGATGGCCGCGAAGATCAGCGGCTCCCGCGTGTCTGCCTTGACCTTCCAGAAGAAATGCAGGACGCCCAGGCCAGCAGCCAGGTACACGAGACGGTGCAGCTTCTGCCAGCGCTTACCCAGCCGGCGGATCCAACCCTTCGTGGACGTGACGGCCAGCGGGATCAACAGCAGGAACGCCGTGAACCCCACCGTGATGTACGGGCGTTTCACGATGTCCTCGACCACGGTCTCCCAGTCGAAGAAATGATCGAGCACGAGGTAGGTCAAGAAGTGCAGGCACACGTAGAAAAACGCGAACAAACCGACCAGCCGCCGCAACTTCACCGCTTCGTTCCAACCGGTCAGCCGGCGGACGGGCGTAATGGCCAGCGTCGTGGTCAGCAGTGTCAACGCCGAGAATCCGGTGAGCAGCGTGATGCGTTCGATGGGGTTCGCGCCGAGTCGGCCCTGCACCGTTTCGAGCACAAGGATGCCGGCCGGCACGAGACACGCCGCCCAAACGACGCCTTTGATGAGATGAATCCGTTTCATCCGTTCAGCCCCAGCCCCAGCCCCAGCCCCACTCAGTAGTTCTTCCGCAGGTCCATGCCCGCGTAGAGTGAAGCGACCTGCTCCGCATACCCGTTGAACATCAGGGTGTCGCGACGGCGCAGCTCGCCGATTCGGCGCTCGTTCTTCTGGGTCCAGCGCGGGTGGTCGACCTCGGGGTTCACGTTCGCGTAGAAGCCGTATTCGTGCGGAGCCGACTTCATCCAGGTCGTGGCAGGCTGGCGCTCGACGAAGCGGATCTTGACGATCGACTTGATGCTCTTGAACCCGTACTTCCACGGCACGACGAGGCGCAATGGCGCGCCGTTCTGGTTGGGCAGGTCCTGGCCGTAGAGGCCCGTCGCGAGGAGGGACAGACTGTTCATCGCCTCGTCCAGACGCAGACCCTCGTTGTACGGCCACGGAATGATGGGCCGCCGCTGTCCCGGCATCTGCTCGGGGTCGTGGAGCGTGATGAATTCGATGTACTTCGCCGCGGAGGTCGGCTGGACACGCTCGACCAGGCGTCGCAACTCGAATCCGCGCCACGGGATGACCATCGACCAGGCTTCGACACAGCGAAGCCGGTAGGTCCGGTCCTCCAGCGAGTGCGGGGCGACGAAGTCCTCGAGATCGTAAACGGCGGGCTTGGCCACATGGCCTTCGACCGCAACGCTCCACGGCCGCGTGCGCAGGCGGCCGGCATTGCGCTTCGGGTCGGACTTGTCCGTGCCGAACTCGTAGAAGTTGTTATAACTCGTGACGTCCTCGAACGGCGTCAGCTTGTCCTGCTCCGCACCCCCCTCGATGGCCCGCCCTTCCGCCGACTCGCACCCCGCCAGAGATCCCGGGATGAGGGCCGCCGCGGCGCCTGCCGCAACCGATCCCATGAACGTTCGCCGGTTCAGATACACCGATTCCGGCGTGATCTCGGAGGATGGGATGTCGTTCGGGCGTCGGATCAGCATGGGCACTCCCTACGCGGTGGATTCGGACGGTACCGTGCAAACTACAACGTCGGAGGGGCGGCCGGTGTTCCCGTCCGCCATTTGACGTTTTACCCTGCGCGCCGATACTCGGGGCGGACGGAGGACCCGCAGAAGGCGGAACACGATGGCGAAGGGGAGCGGTCTCGCCCGGCAACGGGCTGGGCCCGCGACGATCAGGAACCGGTTCGGATCGATCCGGGCCAGACTGACGGCAGGGTCCGCGATCCTGCTCGCGGCGATCGTCACGTCGTTCCTCCTCCACGAGCCGGCGGTCGTCCGGCGAGCCGGCGAGCAGGCTCTCGAGCGACGGGCTCGGGCCACGGTGGACATGGCAGCCGCGGCCCTGGCGCCAGCTTTTGGGCCGACGGGTCAGGATGCCGTTGGCCGCATCGTTCGGTCGCTGGCCGCTCAACTGGACCTGAGCTATGTGGTCGTGCTGGACCACGGCGACCGGGTCCGCGGCGCGCACAATCCGCTGGCCGCGGAAAGCGCCCGGTTCCGGGATGCGCCGGATGGTCATGATGCGGGCGCCGGCGTCTGGCGGGTGTCGGCCCCGATCGGCGACGGTGCGGGTCGCGTCTACCTCGGGTTCTCGCTGGACGGCGTCTCGGCCCAGGCGGCGGAGGCGCGCCGGACGGCTTTGCTGCTCTCCGTGCTCGTCCTCGTTCTCGGCACCGCCGGCGTCTACGTCGTCGCGTCCGTCCTGACCGGCCGCCTGCGCGCCATCGTACGGACGGTGGACCGGGTGGCGGCGGGGGATCTGACGGCGAGGACCGAGTTGCGGTCGCGCGACGAGATCGGCTGGCTGGGCGGTTCGTTCGACACGATGGTGGCCCGCCTCGAGGAGGCGTACGGCGCGCTGCAATCGGCGAACTGGAGCCTGGAGCTGCGGGTGGCCGAGCGGACGCGCGCGCTGCAACGCGAGATCGACGAGCGCATCCGCGCCGAAGGCGCACTGCGCGAGAGCGAGCTGCGCTTCCGCACCATGTTCGAGTCTGCGGCCGTCGGCATCGCGCTGCTCGGCCCCGACGGCCGCTTCCTCGAAACGAACGCGTCGTTGAGTGCACTCCTCGGCTTCGCGCGGGCCGATCTGCACGGCACGCCGCTTTCCACCCTGGTCGCGCCAGAGGATCGACAGACATGGGCCGCGGTCGAAGAACGGCTGCCCGACTCGACGACCGCGATCCAGGAGGAGCTGCGCTTCCGCACGGCCGATGGCGGCACGCTGTACGCCCGCATCGTGGCGTCCACCGTCTCGCAAGCCGACGTCACGCCCGCGCTCGGCATCGTCATGATCGACGACGTGACCGAGCGGAAGGCGCTCGAAGAACAGTTGCGGCAGTCGCAGAAGCTCGAGGCCGTCGGCCGCCTGGCCGGCGGCATCGCGCACGACTTCAACAATCTGCTCACCACGATCAACGGATTGGCGAACGTCCTCATCGCGGATCACGCCGACCAGCCCTCGCTGCGCGCCGACCTCGATGAGATCCGGAAGGCGGGCGAGCGCGCGGCTGCACTCACCGGCCAGCTGCTCGCCTTCAGCCGCCGACAGATCGTGATGCCCGAGGTGATCGACCTGAACGCGACGATCCGCGACATGGCGCCCATGTTGATGCGCTTGCTCGGTCCGGACATCCAGCTGCGCCTCGTGCTCGACGATGAGCTGCTCGCGCTCCGGGCCGACCCCAGTCAGACGGCGCAGGTCATGATGAACCTCGTCGTCAATGCGCGCGACGCGATGCCCGAGGGCGGCCACGTCACCATCGTCACGGAGAACATCAGCACCGCCGACCGGCCGCGCCTTCGCATCACCGTCACGGACACCGGGACCGGGATGGATGTGTCCACGCGGCAACGCATCTTCGAACCCTTCTTCACGACCAAGGAGCAGGGCAAGGGCACGGGGCTGGGCCTCGCCACGGTCTACGGCATCGTGATGGAGTGCGGTGGCACGATGGAGGTGGACAGCGCGCCCGGGCAGGGCACCTGCTTCATCATCAACTTTCCGCGGGTGGAGGAGGCGGAAACCTCCGTGGACGTCGTGCACCACGCCTCCATGCTCGCTGGGGGCACCGAGACCATCCTCGTCGTCGAGGACGAGGTGCATCTACGCAGGGTCGTGCGGCATGTGCTCTCCGAGGCCGGCTACGAGGTCCTCGAGGCGGCGAACGGCGAGCAGG
>JBFJPA010000054.1:0-14242 GCA_041617355.1 Longimicrobiales bacterium | reverse complement strand
CTCCGACAGTCGCTACGGCCGTTCGGGCGTTCGCCTGCTGAAGTTGAACCGGCGAGGCGACCGACACGAAGTGCGGGACCTGACCGTGGACGTCGCGTTCGAAGGTGATTTTGGCGCGAGTCTGCGCGAGGGCGACAACCGCGCGATCCTGCCGACGGACAGTATGCAGAATGCCGTGCTGGCGTTGGCGCGGGACCATGCCGCGGGCGAGATCGAGGAGTTCGCGTTGGAGCTGGCGCGGCATTTCCTGGAGCAGGTCGAGACGTTGAGCCGCGTCCGCGTGCGTGTCACGGAGCAGGCGTGGCAGCGGATCGAGTCGCACGGCCGGCCGCACGACCATGCCTTCGCGCGGGGCGGCACGGATCGTCGCATCGCACACGTCGAACAGTCGAGGAACGAGCGTGCGTCCCTGATCGAGGCGGGGATCGAAGGTCTCGCGCTGATGAAGACACGGCACGCGGGGTTCGCTGGATACCTGCGCGACCGGTATACGACGCTGGCGGAGACGGAGGAGCGGATCCTGGCGGCCGAACTGAATGCGCATTGGCGCTACGGCTGGGCCGAGATCCCGTACGCCGTTCATTACCGCCAGGTCCGACAGGTGCTGCTGGACACGTTCGCGGCGCACGACAGCCGATCGGTTCAGCACACGCTGTATGCGATGGCGCGGGCCGCGCTGGAGCAGGTGCCGCCGGTCGTCGAAGTCCGTCTGCGTCTGCCGAGCCAGCCGCCGAGGCCAGTAGACCTGACGCCATTCGGGATGGAAAACACGGGCGAAGTCTTCGTGCCTTCGGAGGAACCGCACGGCGTGATGGAAGCGGTCGTGCGTCGGGACGATCTGGCGTGAACGCGACGAGAACCGCGCTCGCGGCGCTGGCGGCCGAACATCCGTTCGTGCGGAAGCGGATTGTCGCTGCGACGCTGGGCGAAGGCCGCGAGGTGCTGCGGGCATTGGTGCGCGAGACCGGTGGCTGGCTTGGCTACGAAGTGGTCACGCCGTGGATCCTCGCCATGGAGATCGCGTCCGGCACGCTGGCCGATTTGGGCCTGCACGTTGCCGACGAGTTCGAACAGCTCGCGCTGCTGGATGAAGCGATGGACGGCGTGATCGGCAGTGCGCCCCGTTTCGGCGCCGCACTCGCCGAGGGTCCGGGCCTGCGTCAGGCGCTGGCGGAGGCGGTTCGCGAGATGCGGCACACCGGCATCGACGCGGGTCTGCTGTCGCGCACACCGCTGCGCGACACGGAGAAGCGCGACGCGCTCACCGGTATCCTGCACGGCTACGAGAATGCGTTGCAGCGCGTGTTTGCCGTCGACGCGGCGGATGTCTTCCGCATCGCGTTGCAGCTGCTGGGGGCCGGCACGGTCGCGCCCGCCGTGGCGCTTTACGTGATCCTGCCCGGCCCCGACCGCCGCGGCCTGGCCGGGCGACTGCTCGACGCCGTAGTCGCACGAGGCGGCCGGGTGCTGCCGGCGGATCCGGTTCTGGGCCTCGACGTGCCCGCGGCGAGCTTCCCGATGGACGCCGGCCCGCCGGTCTCGGCGCTTTCGTATCTCCACTCGCCCGCCGGCGTGGCTGCTGCGGATCCGGGCGTGGTGACGGTCGACGTCTTCGCCGCCGGTTCCGTGACGGACGAGCTGCGTGAAGTGTTGCGCAGGGTGGTCGCGCGTGGCCTGCACTGGGATGAAGTCGAGGTCATTGCGACGGAGCCGCTCGCGTACGGCGCAGCGTTGGACACACTCGCCCGGCGCCTCGGCATCCCAGTCAGCTTTGCGGCTGGCCTTCCCGTGACGCGGACGCGGCCCGGTCGCGCGGTGCGCGCGTATCTGCAATGGGTGCGCGAGGACCTGCCGGCGGACGGTATCCGCGCCATGTTCGAGCGCGGCGACCTGATGGTGAACGATGCGGAGGTCAGCGGCGTCGCACTCGCGCGCAGGTTGCGGGCGCTGCGCATCGGCCGTGGCCGAGAACGCTGGGTAGCCGCGCTCGAGGCCGCGGAACGCGCGGCCTCGGCGCCCCCGTCGCGCGACGACGAGCGTGCGCCCGACGAGGCGGAGGCTGCCCGTGAACGAGAGCGCGCCGAGGTAGGCGCACTCCGCACGATCATGGATCCCGTCCTGCGCGCCACGCCCGACGTGCCCGATCGGCTGCGGACGCGCGACGTGCTCGTCACGCCGGCCGCGCTGGCACAAGGACTGCTCGCGCTGCTCGACTTCGTACCGATCGAGGCTGCCGTCGACGCGACGGCCGCATCGCGATCGAGAGCGCGGCTCGAGCGCATCGCCGCAACGCTGGCCCGACCGACCAGCATCGACGCGGCCGTGTCGTTGCTCGAGGCGAAACTCGAAGACCGCGTGCCCGCGCCCGACGAAGCAGGCAGCGCTCCCTGGAGCGCGAGCGGCGGGCACCTGCACCTCTCGGACATCCGGCACGGTGGCTGGACGGGCCGTCGCCACACGTTCGTGGTCGGCCTCGACAGCGGGCGGTTCCCGAACGTTGGCGTGCGCGAGGCCATCCTGTCCGATGACGACCGTCGTCGGCTGACGACCGGCCAGGATGTGCCCACCATGCCGACGGCGGCGCAGCGGCTGGACGAGGCACGGTACGCGCTCGCCGCCTTACTCGCCCGGCTACGGGGCAACCTCACATTGAGCTGGCCAGCGTGGGACGCGGCAGAAGCGCGCTCGCTCGCGCCGGCGCCCGATCTGCTGCAGGCAGTGCGGATCCGCGATGCCGATGCCACGCGCGACTACGCGTATCTGCTCGACCACGCGCCCATCGCATCGCCGGTGCCGCGAAAGGGTCAGGTTGCGCTCGATGCGAGTGACGCCTGGCTCGCCGCCCTCGCCGACCGCGGCGCGCTGCGCGACGGTGAGGATGTCGTGCGCGCGGCGTTCCCCGGTCTCGACCGCGGCCTTCGAGCGGCGGCGATTCGCGCAGGCCCCGATTACTCATCCCATCACGGCCGCATCGCGCCGCGGGAAGGCCTCGACCCGCGTGGCCACGCGAGCCTCGTGTTGTCCGCGAGTCGCCTCGAGACGCTGGGCACCTGCCCGCTCCGGTACTTCATGCGAACCGTGCTGCGCGTCCGGCCACCGGACGACATCGACAAGGACGAGGACCGCTGGCTCACCCCCATGCACCGCGGCTCGTTGCTGCACGGTGTGTACGAACGAACGTTGAGCGAGGCTCGAAAGAACGATGTCGGCTACCCCGATGCGGAGTTCGAAGCGATCGCGACGCGTGCCCTGGAACGCGAGATCGAGGACTGGCGCTCACTCCAGCCGCCGCCGGGCGGCGCCGTGTTCCAGCAGGAGATCGAGGGGCTGCAGGCGGAGGTCCGTGCGTTCGTCGACATGATCCGTCACGACGAGCCCGACTGGCTGGCTCTGGAGCTGACCTTCGGCCGCTGGGGCGAGCCGCCCGTCGCGCTCGAGTTGCCGGGTGGCGTCATTCGATTGTCCGGCGCGATCGACCGCGTGGACCGGATGCCCGACGGACGGCTGCGTGTCGTCGACTACAAAACGGGCAGCACCTACTCGTTTCGTAAGGGTGAGCGTTACTACGGCGGCCGCCGGTTGCAGCATGTGCTTTACGCCGCCGTCGCGGAGCGTCTGCTGCAGGAATCCGTCGCGCGCGTCGAATACCATTTCCCGACCGTTCGCGAGCAACAGGATCGCAAGTTGTTCCCCATGTCGGAGTTGGCCGACGGCTTCGAGGTGATCGACTCGCTGCTCGACCTCGCCGCGGCCGGCTCGTTCCATCCGACCGACACGCCCGATGACTGCAAATTCTGCGACTATCGGGCGGCCTGCCGCGTCGACGCCACGGGCCGCGACCTGAGCTCGCCTCTGGCGGAATGGGCAAAGGAAGCGACCGGCGTCGAGGCACTGGACACGCTGCGCACGTTGCGGGGCTCCTGATGCGGCGGGGACGACCGAGCGGTGAAGGTCAGATCGATCTCTTCGCGCCGGCGCCCGGCAAGCCCGCGCCGCCGCCACCACCGCCGGCACCCGCGGAAGCCCTGCCGGACCAGGCCGCGCGCGATCGCATCCAGGCCGATCTCGACACGAATCTGCTGGTCGAGGCCGGCGCCGGTGCCGGCAAGACGACGGAGATGGTGAGCCGCATGCTCGCCCTGGTCGTCTCGGGCGTGCCCGTGGAGCGAATCGCCGCCGTCACATTCACACGCAAAGCCGCGGCCGAGCTGCGCGAGCGGTTCCAGAACCGGCTGGAATCGGAGTTGCGCACAATGCCGCCGGAGTCGGACGAGGCGGACACCGTCGACCGCGCGCTGCGCGGGATCGACCGCGCCTTCATTGGCACGATCCACGCCTTCTGTGCGAGGCTGCTGCGCGAACGTCCGATCGAAGCGGGCGTCGACCCGGGCTTCCGCGAGGTGTTCGGACCGGACCAGATCCGCCTGAGCCGTCGCTTCTGGTCGAGCTACGTCGAGCGGGCCGCGGCGGCCGGCGATGCGGGGCTCGCGAACCTGCGTCGCGTCGCGCTCTCGCCCGCGCAGGTGTACGCGCTGTTCGCACACCTCGTCGAGAATCCGGACATCGAGTACCCGCTCGATGAGGTTGCGCAGCCGGAGGCGACGGAAGCCCGGGCGCGGTTGGAGGACTGGTTGGACCGGGCGGCCGACCTGCTGCCAGCCGAAGAGCCGGAAGCCGGCTGGGACCGAATGCAGGAAATGATGCGACAACTCGGCTTCCACCGTCGGATCGGCTGGCTGGACGATGTCGTGTTTCTCGATGTCCTGTCGCGCACGTTCAGTCGCTCGGTCAAACTCACACAGAACCGGTACGACAATACCGTCGGCGGCCGCGCCAAAGCGAAACGTCTCGCCGAAGAGCTGAAACAACTGGCAGACGACGGCCCCGTCGGCCGCGCCGTCCGCGACTGGCGTGCGCACCGTTACCCGATTGCGATGACGTTCGCGAAAGCGGGCGCGGCCGCATTCGAAGCCGAACGCCGTCGCAACGGCACGCTGTTCTTCACCGACCTGCTGCTGCTCGCCGCACGTCTCCTGCGCGAGAGCCCGGCGGCCCGCCGCGTGCACGGCGAACGGTATCGGCACCTGCTCGTCGACGAGTTCCAGGATACCGACCCGCTGCAGGCCGAAGTGCTGCTGTTGCTCGCGTCGGACCCGGACACGCAGGGCGCCGACTGGCGCACGGTCGTGCCGCGCGAGGGCGCGCTGTTCGTCGTCGGCGATCCGAAGCAGAGCATCTACCGCTTTCGCCGCGCCGACATCGCGCTCTACGGCATGGTCCGCGCCCGCTTCGAAGCGTTCGGCGCCGTGCTCATGCTGGTCTCGAACTTCCGGTCCACGCCGCCGATCGAACGGTTCGTGAACGCCGTCTTCGAGGGCCGGTTCCCGAAGCAGGCGACTCGCGAGCAGGCCGGCTTCGCGCCGCTCCTCGTGCGTCGCGCCGACGCTGAACGGCAGGGCGTGTTCTGGTACCAGCTCGGTGCACACAAGGGTCAGGACGACGCCGTCGCCGAAGACAGCGACAGGCTGGCGAGCTGGATTGCGGACCGCATTGCGAGCGGCGAGCGTGGCCCGGACGACTTCCTCGTGCTCACACGCCGGAAGAAGGTCCTCGCCGCTTACGCGCGCGCACTCGAGTCTCGCAACGTGCCCGTGCAGGTGACGGGTGCCGGTCTCGGCATCGAAACCGAGCTGAGCGAGCTGAAGCTGCTGCTCGAAGCGCTGGCCGACCCGGCTGACGCGACGTTGACGCTGGCCGTTCTCGTCGGCCTCTTCTTCGGCCTCGACTATGAATCCCTCGCGGCCCACGTGCTGGACCGCGGTGGCCGCGTCTCGTTCACGAGTGCGGTCGCGACCCCGGCAACGGACGTCGAGCGTGCACTCGCGCAGCTCAACCAGTGGTGGCGGCTCTCCCGCCGCGAGCCGGCCGACGTCGTGGTCGCGCGCATCGTCGACGAGCAGGGCTTGCTGCCGTATGCAGCCGGCGGTCCGCTCGGGGAGAGCCGTGCGGGGGCCCTGCTCTTCGTCCTCGATACCGTGCGCAAGGCCGCACTCGAAGGCGATGCCACCCTCGCCGGCGCCATCGCGGCCATCGAGGCGGCGCTCGAGAGCGATGAAGCGGAGGCGCCGCTCGAGCCAGGCAGGACCGGCGTCGTCCGGCTCATGAATCTGCATCAAGCGAAGGGCCTCGAAGCGAACGTCGTCGTCCTGGCTGCGCCGGCCGGCCGCTGGCTGCCGACGCCGGACCACTGCGTCAGCCGCGACGCGGACGGGTTAGCCCGGGGCTGGACGCTCGTCCAGGAAAAGAAGGACGGTCACGCGAAGGGCACGAACGTGTTCGCCGCGCCCGCCGACTGGGAGACGCACGTCGAGGAGGAGAGCCGGTTCGACGCGGCAGAGGAGGACCGGCTGCTCTACGTCGCCAGCACTCGAGCGCGGGAAGAGCTGCTGGTTGCACGCTCACCAAGCGAAGCGAATTCGCCGTGGGCAGCACTCGGTCCGGTGCTCGAACGCGACTGGCCGTGTCTGGAGTTGCCGAGCAAACCCACGCCGCCGCGCGCACGCATCGAACGTTCACGCGACGAGATTGGCAGAGCGACGGCCGAGGCCGACACACGGCGCGCGGCCGCGGCTGGCCCGACCCACAGGTTCGAGGCGGTGACGGCGAGGGTGAAAGGCGACCCGGCCGAAGCCGCGGCAACCGACACGACGCCGCGCGGCCGGGGTCCGGGCTGGGGCACCGCCGTACACGGCGCGCTCGAGGCCGTGGCCCGGGGCGCCTCCGGCGACCGGCTTCGCGCCATCTGCCGCAGCCTGCTCGTTTCCACCGAACGGCCCCTCGATGACGAGGGCCAGCCGATCGAGCTCGATGAGCTGATCGAGCTCGTCCACGGTGTTGCCACGTCCGATCTCTGGAAGGCTGCCAGCCGCGCTGCCCGCCACGGTCGATTCCTCGTCGAGGCGCCGTTCTCGATCGCTCTCCCGGCGGCCGAGTTCGCCTCCTTCATGGCCCGCGCCGGTGCGCCCGCCGAGGCCTACGCATCGCCTCGCCCCGTCGAGATCGTCGAGGGCATCATCGACCTGGCCTTCCATGGCGAGAACGGCTGGATCATCGTGGACTACAAATCGGACTCCGCGGGCAAAGGGATCGAAGCCCGCCGCCGCGAGCGGTACCGGGCTCAGGTCGGAGTGTATGCGGCGGCCTGGGAACGAATTACCGGCGAGGACGTGGCCGAGCGGATCCTGCTTTATACGGCCACTGGCGACCTGGAGCGTTGGTGAGGGGGCGGGCTCCGTGAATCCCGCGGTTCGCGGCCGTCGTACGTGGAACGGCAATCGGAACGTCCCCCAGACCCTCGACAGATCATGTGGAATCACCAGACCGGCCGACTCTTCGGTGCGCGGGCGCTTCGCCTGGCCCGGCTCCTTCCGCTCGCCGTGCTGGCAACCACTGCGGCGAAGCCGGCAGGAGCCCAGCCATCGACAGCCATCGAGCTTCGCGATGTCGCACCGGGCGAGTTGCGTGTCGAGGCGTTCCGGCTGGACCGGCCCGGTACGGTCCGCATTGACGCGGTCGGCGCGGAGCCAGGCGCCTTGAACCGGTTGCTGCGCATTCGGAATTCGATCACGGGCTTCGTCAGCCGCGTGCTGGACCGCGACCCGCCCCGATTCGACGATGCCTGGAGCGCGACGGCGTGGATCGTCGATGCGGGCAGCCGCGAGGTCGTCTGGCGACTGGACGCCAGTGAATCCCGGTCGATCGACGGCGGACTCGCGGCCTTCGAGGGCGAGCTGCAATTGCCGGCCGGCACGTACGAGCTGTACTACGCGAACTTCCCGGACGTCGGCTGGCGTGGCAGCGACGGCCCTGGCTGGGAGTACGATCGCAACGCCGCGGCGAGGCTCCGCTTCAAGATCGAGCCGAAAGACACCCGCCTGACGGTGCTCTCCGGTTCGGCCGCGCGTGACGCGTTCGAAGCCGACAACGCGATCGCGCTCGGCCGTGCCGGTGCAACGCACGACCGCACCGCCTTCGACCTGTCACGCGATATCGAAGTCGACATCTACATGGTCGGCGAAGCGACGCGCAGTCGCAGTTACGACTACGGCTGGATCATCAATGCCGACACGCGCGCGATGGTGTGGTCGTTCGACTGGGTACGGTCGCAGCCGGCAGGCGGAACGCGCCGCAACCGCTCCGCTCGCGAGCGCATGGTCCTGCCCGCGGGACGGTACGCCGCGTTCTTCACGCGCGACCGCTCCCACGGCCCGGGCGACTGGAGGTCGCTGCCACCCGGTGATCCGCTCGCCTGGGGACTCTCCGTCCGACCCGTCGATCCTGCCGACCGTAACGCGTTCCGCACGTACGCGTACGAGCCGGTACCCGCGCGCGATGCCTTCGTGTCGATCACGCGAGTCGGTAACGAGGCCACAACGTCTCGTGGGTTCACGCTCACGCGCGACCTCGATGTGCGCGTGTTCGCGATCGGCGAAGGACGTGAGACTGACATGTTCGACTACGCCTGGATCCAGGACGCGCACACCCGGGGTTCGGTGTGGTCCATGGATTTCGCCGGCACGCGGCACGCCGGCGGCACCACGAAGAACCGTCTCTTCGATGGCGTCGTGCGCCTGCCAGCCGGCAGCTACCTCGTGCATTACGTGTCGGACGACTCGCACGCCTTCGACGACTGGAACGGCGAGGCGCCGGTCGACGCCGAGTTCTGGGGCGTGACGCTCGTGTCGGCATCGCCGGAAGCCGGCCGCGACGCCATCCGCGCCTACGATCCGGACAATGACCCGCGCGTCATCGCGCGAATCGTGCGGGTCGGCGATGGCCGCCAGGTCCGGCGCCGCTTCACGCTCGATCGGGAGACCGACGTGCGCGTCTACGCGATCGGCGAGGGGACCGGCGAGACCATGCACGATTACGCGCGTATCGTCGATGGCTCCGGTCGTGAGATCTGGCGCATGCGGTACCAGGATACGGAGCACGCGGGCGGCGCGCGCAAGAACCGTCGGGTCAATCAAGTGGTCCGGCTCGCAGGGGGCGAGTACGAGCTGATCTATCGCACCGACGATTCCCACGCCTGGGGCGAATGGAACAGCACGCCGCCGCAGGACCCGTCGGGCTGGGGCGTCACGTTGCTGCGGGAGCGCTGAACCGTTACTGGACTCGCTCAGCATCGACGGACGCACTTCCCGGCGTCGGCCCCTTCTCGGTCGTACCGGTCGTCGCCCACTGCGAGATCGTGCCCTCGTGGACCGCGGCATACACCTGATCGCGGATGACATTGGCCTGATCCGCCGTCAACGTCATGGTCGGGTGCCGGATGACGAGTCGCAGCAACACGTTCTTCTGGCCCGGGCCCAGGCCGATGCGTTCGCGCGCCTGGACCGGGAGCGCATTGCCATCCGTCTCGGTCACGATCTCGACCGCCTCGAGTGCATCGACGGCCACGCCCATCGCGCTGCGGACGCGATCGCCGATCTCTTCCGCGAGCGTATCGACTGCAACGGCGATCGAAAGATCGCGACGGATGGCAGGCTGATTCGAGACCGGCCGGTACGGCGCGAGGTCGAGCATCTGCGCCGTGACGCGCGCGTCGTCGGACCGAAGCAGCCGGATGTCGTCGATGCCTTTGCGCAGCATGAGCAGCCGGTCGAGGCCGATGCCCATGGCGAGGCCGGACCACGATCGCGGCGACAGGCCGGCCTCGTCGAGCAGGCGGGGTGAGGCAAGGCCGCATTCGAGGACTTCGACCCACTCACCGTTCATCCAGACATCGATCTGTTGTCCGCCCAGCGTGTACGGGTGCGCCCGGCGCTCGCTGCGCCACGGCGTTTCGGGCAGAGCGGCGTGAAGGACGCGGATGATCATTTCGCGAAGATCGTCGGGGCCGAGCTCGCGGCCTCTGCGGATGCGCCACAGGTCGCATTGGTGCGGTTCGCCGACGTGCAGCCGGTCGATCGTGTCGCGGCGATAGGCGAGGCCGGGGCAGATCAACAAAGTGTCGCGCGCGGGCGCATGGGATTGCGCCAGCTGGCGGAGCAACGGCGGGATCATCGCCGTCGTGTGTGTACGCAGCACACGGTCCGCGCCGACGTAGCGCGTGTAGCGTGTCTCCCGGGTCACGGCATCGGTCGGATAGTGCAGTGCATCGTAGCAGTCCCGCACGGACACGACGGGATCACTGCGGTGCAGGATGGTCTGTGCGTGCCAGGCGCGGGCCAGCTCTTCGCGGATGTCAGCGAGCAGGCGCTGCATGGCGTGTGGGCCGGCAGCTGGATCCGTCAGGTCGCGCAACGCGCGGGCGCGTGCGACGGCCTCGGCAGGGATGATGCGGATTGGGGATCCGCTCGGGTCGCTTCGTTCGATGGTCGCGGGCATGATGTCCTCGCCGGTTTTCGGGGTTCGCATGGATCACGGACAAGCGAAAGCCCCCCGAACGGGTCCGGGGGGCGCCGGCGAGCAGGGCTCGCAAACCGGGCGGACAGGCCTCGTCGTGTCAGGTGCAGACGCGCCGATCCCACCCGGGCCATCCGGACCCGGTCAGGGGGGCGCTAAATCGACGAGTCGGCCGCGTGACACTCATACCCACATGGATGGCATCGATCGGCCGTCCCATCAAGGGGTGCCGGTGTGTCCCGGGACGGGCGGCGGTCCCTATATTGGCGCTTTCTCCCGGGCCCCCACGGTTTCGACCCGGACGCTTTACTCGACCCGCCGGAGACTCTCATGGCTCACCGCTCGCTCGTCCTCCTCGTGTTCGCCGTGCTGCTGCCCGTGGGCCTGATCGCACAGGAGCCACCCGCCGACACGACAAAGAAACGCAACCCGGTCCAGGAAGGACTGCCCCTGGAGCCGACGCGAACGCTCGAATTCACGACGGACGTCGGATCGTGGCTGTCGGTGGACCTGAGTCCCGACGGGCAGACGCTCGTCTTCGATCTGCTGGGCGACCTCTACACGATGCCGGCCAGCGGTGGCAAGGCGGTGCCGCTGACGCAGGGCATGGCGGTCGATGCGCAGCCGCGCTTCAGCCCGGACGGCAGGCGGGTCGTCTTCACCTCCGACCGCAACGGCGGTGAGGGGATCTGGATCCTGTCGCTGGACAAGAAAGACACGGTCCAGGTCACGCGGGGGAAAAACGACAAGTACGATTCGCCCGAGTGGACGCTGGACGGACAGTACGTGCTCTTCACCAAGAACCTGAAGCTGCACATGGCGCACGTGGACGGCGGCTCCGGCGTGCAGCTGATCCGTGAGACGCCGGCACAGGGCGGGCCCGGCGGCGGCGGCAACATGCGCTACACGGGCGCGGCATTCGGCAAGGACCCGCGCTACATCTGGTATGCACAGCGGCAGGGCGCGTGGCAGTACAACACGGCGTTGCCCGACTATCAGCTCGCCGTGTACGACCGCGTGACCGGCGAAACTTCGGTGCGCACATCGCGCATCGGCTCCGCGTTCCGGCCGACGCTGTCGCCCGATGGCAAGTGGCTCGTCTACGGCACCCGTTACGAGAACCAGACGGGCCTGCGCATCCGGGATCTCGAGACCGGCGATGAGCGCTGGCTCGCCTACCCGGTCCAGCGCGATGACCAGGAATCCCGCGCGACGCTCGACGCCTATCCCGGTATGTCGTTCACGCCGGACTCGAAGAACCTGATCGCGTTCTACGGCGGCAAGCTGTGGCGAGTCCCCGTGGATGGCGCGCCGGCAACGAACATCCCGTTTTCCGCGGATGTGAAGCTGGCCATGGGACCGGCGGTGCACTTCGAGTATCAGATCAGCGATGCGCCGACCTTTGCTGTGCGCGAGATCCGCGAGGCCGTGCCCTCGCCCGACGGCCGGCGCCTCGCGTTCGTCTCTCTCGACCGCATCTGGGTCGCGGATCTGAACACGGGCGCGGTCGCCGCGACAGAGTCGAGCCAGCGTGACGATGGCGATGGAGCGGCGCAGGCAGAGCCTCGCCGGCTTACGTCTGGCACGACCGTCGAGCACAGCCCGGTCTGGTCGCCGGACGGGCAGTGGATCGCGTTCGCGACCTGGTCGGACACGGAGGGCGGCAACATCGCGAAGGCCCGGGCGACCGGCCGGCCGCAGGTCCAGGTGCTGACGACGAGGCCCGCACTATACGATCAATTGACCTGGTCGCCCGATGGCCAGCGGATCATTGCCGTGCGCGCGCCGGCCGCATCCTACATCGAGGAGTCCAGCCGTGGCGCGCCGGAGTTCGTGTGGGTCTCCGCAAACGGCGGTGAAGCCAATTTCATCAAAGCGACGGAAGGCGGCAGAAATCCGCATTTCCGGCAAGGCGAGGACAGGATCTACGCGTCGGCGCGGGGCCGGCTGGTCTCGTTCCGCTGGGACGGCACGGAGCCGCGCGAGCACATTCGGGTGCAGGGCCCCGGCCGGGGCACCGGCTCGAACACGCCGGCGTCGCTGATCCTGATCGCGCCGACCGGTGAGCGCGCGATCGCCCAGGTCAACAACGACCTCTACCTCGTGACCGTGCCGATGGTCGGCGGCGAGCCGCCCATGATCACCGTGTCGAGCCCGGACAACGCGACGTTCCCCGTGACCAAGCTCACGGACATCGGCGGCCAGTTCCCGGCCTGGAGCGCGGACGCCGCGCGTGTCCACTGGTCGATCGGCAACGCGCACGTCGTCTGGGACGTCGCACGCGCGAAGGCCTTCGACGACAGCGTCGCCGCAGCGAATCCCACGCGCCGCGAAGGTGGAGACACCGCGCGTGCCGGGAACAACCGCAGACAGCGGCCGACGTTCCAGCCGCTCGAAACACGCTTCACGATCACGGCGCGGCGCGACACCCCGCAAGGCAGCGCCGTCCTGCGCGGCGCACGCACCATCACGATGAACGGAACCGAGGTCATCGAGAACGCCGACATTGTCGTGCGCGACAACCGCATCGTCGCGGTCGGCCCGCGCGGACAGGTGGACGTGCCGGCGGGCGCCCGCATCATCGATGTCAGCGGCAAGACCATTGTGCCGGGCTTTGTCGACACGCATGCGCACTTGCGGGCCCGCGGCGTACATCGCACGGAGAACTGGTCGTACGTCGCGAACCTGGCCTACGGCGTCACGACGACGCGCGATCCGCAGACCGGCACGACCGACGTGTTGTCGTACTCGGATCTCGTCGAGACCGGCGATGTGCTCGGACCGCGCATCTATTCGACCGGGCCCGGCGTCTTCAGCTACGAGAACATCCGCGATCTCGATCACGCGCGGAAGATCCTGCGCCGTTACAGCGACTACTACGATACGAAGACGATCAAGCAGTACGTGTCCGGTAACCGCGAGCAGCGCCAGTGGGTCATCCAGGCGGCGCGCGAGCTGCAGCTCATGCCGACGACCGAGGGCTCGCTCGACATCGAGATGAACCTGACCGAGGCGATCGACGGCTACTCCGGCCACGAGCACAGCTGGCCCGCGTTCCCGCTGCAACCGGATCTCATCCGCGTGTTCGCCTACTCCGGCATCGTCTACACACCGACGATCCTGGTCGCCTACGGCGGCCCGTGGGCAGAGAACTACTATTACGCGACAGAAGACGTCGTGCACGACGAGAAGCTGCTGCGCTTCACGCCGCACGATGAGGTGATGGGCAAGGCGAGGCGCCGCGGCGCCGGCTGGTTCCATCCCGAAGAGCACGTCTTCGCCGACATCGGCAAGACGGTCGCCGACCTGGTCGCCGCCGGCGGCAAGGCCGGTGTCGGCAGCCATGGCCAGCTGCAGGGGCTGGGCTGGCACTGGGAGCTGTGGTCCATGGCCGCGGGCGGACTGTCCAACCACGACGCGCTGCGTGTCGCCACCATCATGGGCGCCGAGGCCATCGGCTTCGGACGGGACCTCGGCAGTATCACCGCGGGCAAGCTGGCCGACCTCGTCGTGCTCGACGGCAACCCGCTCGATGACCTGCGCAACACGAACACGGTGCGCATGGTCATGAAGAACGGCAGACTGTACGACGGCGACACGCTCGACGAGGTCTATCCGCGGGTACGGGCCGCGGAGTTCTACTGGCAGACAGGGCGGCCGAATCCGGCGGCCGGGATTGGGCGGTAACGGGAACGGAACGGGTAGCGGGGCGCGGGCATGGGCACGTTTACGGGTCCCGTGCACGGGACCCTGGAACGGGCGGGTACGGGTACGGGTACGGGCGCGGGCACGGGTAAATGCATCTGACGCTCTATAACCTGGCTGGCCTGGCCAT
>JBFJPA010000053.1:0-14276 GCA_041617355.1 Longimicrobiales bacterium | reverse complement strand
GTACCTGACCGATCTCGAGGGACGCCTGCTCACCCGCAACGAGCGGCTCACCCTGCTCGAGGCCGCGTTCGAGTCCGGCGACAACATCGAAGTCGAAGTGGGGCGCAACTTCGAGAGACTCGATGCGCCGTTCCGGATCCGGCCCGACATCGAGATCCCGCTCGGCGCGTACACGAATGTCGAGTGGCAAGTCAGCGCACGCACGACGGGACGCCGCCGGCTGTCCGGCAACGCGTCGTTCACACGTGGCGGATTCTGGACCGGCGATCGCACCGTGCTCGAGGGTGGCCTCACGGCGCGACCCACGCCCGGCTGGGCGTTCACGGCCAGCTACGAGCGCAACGACGTGGACCTGCCCGAGGGTACTTTCGTCACGAACCTCGCCCGGCTCGCCGGTTCCTGGGACGTCAGCCCGCGCGCTTCCATCACCAGCAACCTGCAGTACGACGACGTGAGCCGCGTCCTCGGGCTGTTCGCACGCGCGCGGTGGATCCTGCGCCCGGGCAACGACCTCTTCCTCGTCTACACGCACAACTGGCGCGAGACCCCCACCGCCCTTCCCGGCCGGCCCGACGAGCGCCGGTTCGAGACGCTTTCCCGCGGCGGCGCGGCCAAGTTGACCTACGCGTTCCGCTTCTGACGCCACCGGAATGAGGCGCCGCGTGAGGACACGCTTGCCTCATTAGCGAAATCGTTATAGTCTATAGCGAATTCGCTATACAGCCGCCATTCACGGGGAACGATCCATGCCTCCACGACGGCGCGACCGGTCGGACGACGAGACACACACGCTGTCCTACAACGAAGTGCTCGTACTCCAGGCGCTCGCCACGGGGTGCCGGTACGGCTTCGAGGTCATGTCGGTCACGGGCATCTCGGCGGGAACCGTGTATCCGATCCTGCGTCGCTGCGAGGCGCGCGGCCACGTGTCGTCTGAGCGTGAGGACGAGGAGGACGCGCATCAGCAGGGACGGCCGGCGCGTCGGCTTCATCGGATTACGCGGGAGGGCCGTTCGGTGCTGGCGCGTGCACGTGAAGAGTTGTTGGAGCGTCATCGGGCGCTCGGCCTGACGCACTAGGGGGACGGCACCGTGCGTGACACGCTACCCGGCATTTTGTTGCTCCGGCTGATCGCGTTGCTGGTCCCGCGCCGGCTGCGTGCGCACTGGATCGAGGAGTGGACGGCCGAGATCAGGGACGCCCGGGAACGCGGCATCGCGACGGGCTGGTGGGGTCTCGGCCGCATGTTGCACGGCGCGCTGAACGACGCGCGAGCGACGCGGCGGCATGCCGCAGCGCTGTCGGCCGCGCGCGGCATCCGGTGGACACGCGAGCTGCGACTCGAGGGCCTGTACGGAGACCTGCGTCAGGCGACGCGCGCGCTGCGGTCGAGGCCTGCATTCACGGGTGTCGCCGTGTTGACACTGGGCCTGGGCATTGGCGCCGCGACCGCGATGTTCAGCGCGGTGCACGCCGTCCTGTTGCGGCCACTTCCGTACGCCGACGCGGATCGCGTGGTCATCCTGAAGCGCAGCAACCAGGCCGATGGATCCCTGGCTGCGGGCGTTCCGGCGGCGGACGTGCGTGACCTCGCGGAGCGAGCGCGAACGCTCGAGCACGTGGCCCTTGCCGACGGCATCCACGGACTGAGGCTCGTGAAGGACGTTCGCGCCGAAAGCCTGCGGACGTGGGTGGTCTCGCGGGGGTTCTTCGAGGCGATCGGCGCACAGACCCAGCTCGGGCGCGCCTTCGTCGAGGACGAATTCGTCGCGGGCAACGAACGGGTCGTCATCCTCGGCCACCACACATGGCAGACGCGTTTCGGCGGCGCCGCCGATGTCATCGGCCAGCAAGTTACGCTGGACGGCGCCGCACACACGATCATCGGCATCATGCCGGCGCAATTCGGCTATCCGTCACGAGCGGACGCGTGGACGCCACGGCCGCCGCAACCGAAAGACGATGCGGCGCGGGGGTCGCCGACGATGCACGGCGTCGCGCGCCTTGCGCGTGGCGTTTCGCTGACGGACGCGCGGACCGAAGTTGCGCGCATTGCTTCCGGGCTGGCAGCCGTTCACCCGGCCAGCAACGCGGAAACGAGCATCGAGTTGGTTCCGCTGCGTCGCCACCTGCTCGGTGATGTGCGTACGCCGCTGCTGCTGCTGCTCGGTGCCGTCGGTCTGGTTCTGCTCGCTGCGGCCGCGAATGTGGCCGGCTTGCAGCTGGCCCGTGGGGCGAGCCGTTCGCGGGAGTACGCGTTGCGTGCCGCGCTGGGCGCGAGTTCGGCCCGCGTCCTCCGGCTCGTCCTGACGGAGAGTCTGCTGCTGGCGGCGTGTGGCGGTGTGCTCGGTGTCGCGCTTGCCGTTGCCGGCACTGGCGTCATCGAAACACTCGCGGCCGACCACCTGCCACGAGTCGACGGGCTCCGCGTGGACGCGACCGTTCTAGCGTTTGCGGTCGGGATCACCGTATTCAGTGCCGTGGTGGCCGGTTTGACGCCTGCGCTCCACGCGGCACGTGCCAACCTTCAATCGATTCTGGCCGGCGGTTCACGCGGCAGCACGCAAGGACCCGGCGTCGTCGGGCTGCGGGATCGTTTCGTCATTGCGGAAATCGCGCTCGCGCTGGTCCTGACCATCGGCGCCGGCCTGCTCGTGCGAAGTCTCGACCACGCGCTGCAGAACGAGCTCGGCTTCGATCCGCACAACCGGCTGACATTCCAGGTCTGGTCTTACGACGATCAACACCGCGCTCGGCTCGGCTTCTTCGATGCGGCCGCGGACCGCGTGCGTGAGCTGGCGGGCGTCAGGTCGGTCGGCATGACGACGGACCTGCCGTTCGCGGACGGTGAGCAGATCCTCTCGCCGGGCCGCACCGCGGCGTTCGATCTCCCGCATAGCCCATCGCGAACATCGCCGACGGCGGCAGCGGTCGGGATCGACGACGGCTTTGCGGCTGCTATGGGCATTCGTGTGGTTCGCGGTCGCAACGTCACCGATCGCGACGGCCCCGAAACGCCCGCGGTGGCCCTGGTGAACGAGGCGTTCGTGCGTCGTTACCTGTCCGGTCGCGAGCCGATCGGTGTGCCGATCCGCATGAGCTCAGGCCAGACACGAGAGATCGTGGGCGTTCTCGCCGATGTCAGGCGTCAGGGCTTCGAGTCAGAGCCCGAGCCCGAGATCTACCTGCCGCTTGCCCAGGAGCCCCGTAACGGCCTCACCTTCGTAGCGCATGCCGAGGCCGATCCGGCCCTGCTGGTCGCGGCCGTGCGAGAAGCACTCTGGGCGGTCGATCCGAATCAGGCGGTCTGGGCGATGCGGCCGATGCGGGATCTGCTTGCGGACTGGCTCCGTCAACGTCGGTTCAACACGGCGCTGCTGACCGCGTTCGCGACGCTGGCCCTCATCCTCGCGAGCATCGGCGTGTACGGCCTCACCGCGTTCACCATCGAGCAGCGGTACCGGGAGCTGGGCGTCCGCAAGGCTCTGGGCGGCCGTTCCGCCGACATCCTTGCCGTGGTGCTGCGGCGGGTCCTCGTCCTCGGCGTCATCGGCTCGACCATCGGCGTGGCCGGGGCGATCGTGTTCACGCGCTTCTTGCGCGGCATGTTGTTCGGTGTCACCGCGTTCGATGCTCCGACGTTCGGCTTCGTTTCCATGTTCGTCGTCGGGACCGCCGTCGTCGCGGCGCTGCTGCCGGCGACGCGGGCGACGCGCGTCGATCCGCTCGTCGTATTGTCACGCGTGGACTAACGGCCGGATCTCCGCGTGGCGCTCCGAACGGTGATGGAGCGCCACGCACATCGTCGAAATCACGTCATCGGGCTGATGACTCCGGTCGCGATGGCCGGCTCGGGCTCCTTCCAGATGGCCAGGGCCGTGTTCATGCGGTGAAAGCCCAACCTCGCGTAAAATCGCTCCGTCCCGGGATTCGCGTAGAGGATGATCTTCTTGTGTCCGGACGAAAGCTCCACGAGCCGCTGGACGAGGGCCGATCCGAGTCCCGTTCCCTGGTGCGCCGGATGGATGGCGACATCGGCGAGGTACGCGACGTCCAGCCCGTCGGCGAGCACGCGTCCGGCCCCGACCAGGCGATCGCCCGCGTAAAGGAAACAGCGAAACCTGCTGTTCGCGAACACCGTCGCCAGATCCACCGGCGCTTTCTCGCCGAGCGGTGCGACACGGTACAGCTCCGACAACTCGGCCCAGTCGACCGTCTCACTGTCGTAGGCCCACCGGTATTCGAACGTCACCGGTTGCATGGTCTCCGTGGGGCTCATGCAGCCTCCCGCGATGGTGTGAGCAGCTCCTCGATTACCGAAAGCCGACGGGGGCGCCACTGCATCACGATCCGGGTCCGGGTCGAATCCACGTCCTGGTCGAGGGCCAGCGCATCGGCGAACGCGCCGAGCGCCGCACGCGCATCGTCAACCGACTTCGTCTCGATGCCGGACTGATCGTGACGAGAAAGCAGTGCCATCTCGCGCATCGTCACCGTCGTGGCCACGCCGTGCAATATCGTACCCGGCGCGGCGTGCAGCGCACGCACGTATAGGTCCGCGAGGTCATCCACGTGCACGAGCGGCCAGCGTTGTGCACCGGTGCCGATGACGGGGACTTCGCCGCGCGCAATCATGCCCGGGATTCCGCCGCCTCGCCCGAACACGATGCCCGGTCGCACGACGACCGACCGGATGCCGGGCGCGGCCGTCACGATCTCCGCCTCCAACGGAGCCCGCCAGGCAATGAGCGCTGCCGGGTCCGGCCGTGTGTCTTCGTCAGACCGCCCTGCGCCGAGCACCCACACGCCGCTCGTGTACACGAACGACTTGCCGGTGTGGCCGAGAGCGCGGAGGAACGATCGCGTCGCCGCCGTGTCCACCTCGGCCGCGTCCGGTCCGCCCGTGTTCGCCGCGTGGATCACCGCATCGGACTGACGCGCCCGTCGCTCGAGACCCTCGCCGTCCCGCAAATCCCCGGCGACCGCGTGCCACCCGCGGGCGCGCAGGGACTGCAGGGCACTGTCCGTGTGTGCCAGGGCGATCACGTCGTGACCTGCCCGGGCGGCGGCAGCCGCCACGGCGCCGCCGATGTATCCGGTTGCCCCGGTGATGAAGACCTTCATGGCATCCCCCTTGTTCGTGTTGTGAACACATACTTTCCCACGGCAACACCGCCCTCAGCGCAGCAGGGATTCACACAGGCGCGCCAGCTCGCGGCAATCGCGGACGGACAACGGCCCCGCGAACCGCTCGTGCACGGCCTCGATCTGCGGATCGAGGCGGTCGAGCAGCCTCAACCCATCGCGCGAAATGGTGCTGAGCGAGAGCCGACGGTCCTCCGCGGACCGGGTCCGCTCGACGAGGCCCTGGCGTTCGAGGCGGTCGAGCAGCCGCGTCACGTCCGGCGCCCGACTGATCAGTCGCTCGGCGACCTCGTAGCGCGGTAGTCCCGCCGGACGCGCACCCCGCAGGATGCGCAGGACGTTGTACTGGTCGTGTGTGATGTCGTACGCGGCACAGACCTCGGTGAGCGCCTGCTGCACGTGCCCGGCCGCTTTCAACAGACCGACCATGGCCTGCTGTGCCGGTCCCATCGTCCGTTTCCTTGTCGGCTGCCTGGCCATGTCTCCCATTCCGTGTTTGCAACACCCGTGTTGTCAACACATATTAGCGCCGGAGCATGTCCGAGTCAAGCCTTTGAGTGCCGGCCGGCGGCGCTCGGTCCGCGTGTGTGGGGCGTCACGGGTCGTCCGCGCCGTTTCGAGCCAGCGACGAAGCCGGCCGCCCGACCCTCGATCCGCTCTCGGCGCCGGCGGGTTACTTGCGCTTCCCCGGACTCACGCCGCGACGCTCACGGGCGCGGCGCGCGGCCCTCCAGGCGGCCTCGAGATTGCCCTTCTGGCTCTGCCGCTCGGGGTGGTCCGGATCGATTCCGACCAGCTTGAGATACTCGGCCGTCCTCGCAATGAACGCGTGTTCGCTTCGCGTCTCGCGCAATGCCAGCGCCATGATCTCGCAGCGGATGTTGCCGAAACTCTGCGGCTGGTTGGCGTCGCTGAAGATCGCGATGGCGGGCGGCTCCGCGCCGATGGCGATCCCCTTCGATGTCTTCGCCGTCATATCCGGCGTTGCCCGGTTGAACTCGCCGATGTCCGTACTGCGGAACTGTCTGGCCATGTGCGTCACCGTGCCCTTGTCCACGGTATAGACGACGATGGTATCGCGCCGGCCCAGCAGATCCGGACCCGACACTTTCGCCTTGATCGGTCGCGTGAGCGCACGCGAGCCGGGTGCGTCGACGAACTGGTTGACCACGACTTCGAAGACCTTCAGGACCTCGGCCGGTCCCTTCGGGTTCAGGTACAGCCGCCAGCGGATCCTTTCGCCGCTCGCACCACCGCTCACCCAGTCCCTGGGGTTGAAATGGTAGAAGGCGACGGCCTTTCGCTTCGTCTCCTTCCCCTTCGGGCCTTCCGTCACCGTCATCCACTGGCGGACCAGCGATCCGCCGGGCCGGCGGCGGTGGATCGCCTCGATGCGCTCCGCGTAGTCGCGCGGCACCTTCACCCCGCTGGTGACCGCGTAGAACGTCGTATAGATGTGATCGGCGGCCTGGATCGGCTGGCTCGGAATGGACGCTCTTTCCTTCCAGATTCTTCTCAGCAGCTCCGTCAGCTCGGCCTTCATCGCTGTTCTCCCCCAAGTGGCGTGCGCAACAAACCCGCCGTCACGGGCGCGCATTCCATTCTGGGAGACGTATCTGCGATGGGTTCGGGGCCAGCGTGCGCAGAAACGGAGGCGATCTACTCCGGCTGCTTGACCGGTCCGCCGACGATCTCGCACATGTCGATGGTCGACATGGAGGGTGGGCGATTGACGTCGCGGTACTCGATGAGCGCGTAGACCCGTTCGAGACAGCCCCAGCCGCGATAGCCGGCGCGGAAATTCTGCTCGGGACCGACCGTGACGAGCGAGTTGCCGAAGGACTCGTGCTCGAAGCGATACGTGATGACGGCGACGCTACCGAGGTCAGGGCTTTCGGGGAAGATGGTGTAGTCGTAGTTGGAGCGGCTGCCGCGGTCGACGTAGAGCTCCTCGCTCCGGGTCGCATTGAACCGGATGTCGTCGTTGCGCACGAGTGAGCTGGCGGCCGCACGCAGCGCCGCCTGGTTTCCCGACAGGAACGCTTCCTTCAACTCAAGGCCGGCGACGATGCGGTCGTACCGCTGCTGTGCCAGTTCGAGGGCATCGGTGGTACGCTGCTGCTCGGCGGTGACGCGGTCGAGGGCGAGGCGGAGCGAATCGCGCGCCATGGCTGCGGCGGCCTGTGCTTCGCGCACGTACACGAGTGCGTTGGCGATCGAGTCGCGTGCGGCGGTCGCGATCACACGCTCTTCCTCGGCGATGAAGCGCTGCTCGACGGCTTCTGCCCGTTGCACGAAGGCGAGGTAGGTCGCGCCCGTGAGCAGCAGAAGCAGGACCGCGGCGATGACGAGGCCGATGCGCATGAGGCGGGAGCGTTCGCGCTCGCGCTGGCGAAACAGCTCGGCCTGTTCCTGCGCCCGTCGTTGTTCCTCCTCTCGGCGGATCTCCGCTTGCTGTTGGCGCTCGGCGTAGCGGCGCCGCCAGTCGAGGATCGCAGGAGCCAGGACATCGTGGAAGATCTCGTAGCGCGGCAGCTCCGGCTGATCGGGCGGCGGTGCGACGGGACGGAGGATGCGGCCGCGGCCGGAGAGCTTTTCGAGGACGGGCTCCAGCTGGTCGCGCGGCAGTTCCGCGTACGCGGCCAGGTCCTTGACCGTGTGGGCGATCTTCGTGCCCGACGGTGTGACCAGCATGCGGAACATGCGGGCGGCCGTTTCCTGTTCGTCGGGCGGCAGTGCGGCCATGGCGGCGTCGAGGTGTGTGCGCACGATGCGCTCGGCGCCACCGAGCCGCTGCAGGGTCGACTGGCGCAGCACACGCGAGCCTTCGCGGCTTTCCTCTTCCCAGAGGCGCGTCATGACCAACTGAAGGTAGGGCGTCTCGATGCGCGTCTCGCCGCCCGCCGCTGCGACGCTTCCCTGCCCGCCCTCGCCGAGGACGACTTCGCCCGTCCGCACCTGGTCCAGCACCTGCTCGACCAGCGCCGGCTCGATCGTCACGGGCGGCGCATCCGGATGCTGGCGGTTGAACGGCTCGAGTGGCCGGACGATGGCCGCGCGCGCGGCCTCGCGATCCAGGTGCTCGACGCGCAGGTAGTTGTCGAACAGATTCGGGATGCGGCCCTTGAAGCGGTCGAGCTGTGCGAGTGCATCCTCGCGCATCGAGATCAGGAAGTTGACGCGCAGACCCTGCCGGTTCACGGCGTGCGGGAACTGCGCGGCGAACGTCGTCTCGCCGTCCTCGCGGCCGTGGTACAGGAAGTACTCTTCGAACTGGTCGAGCACGACGAGCAGGTCACCGCCGATCGCGCGCGTCCATGCATCCAGGTACTCCGGGAACTGCCGCGTGGGATCGGCGGGACCGTCGACTGCGGCGTCGTGTGCCTTGCCGCGTGTCGCGCCCTGCGCGGGCAACAAGCCCGCCAGGGATTCCCGAACGCGCTCCACGAGCGCCGTCATCGGATCGTAGCGCCACGAGCTGAAGACGACGACACCGAACTCCGGCGTCCCGCGCGTGCGCACGTTCTCGACGGCCTGCTCGCGCAGGTAGCGCGCGACGCCCGCCCGCAGGACCGAACTCTTGCCGACTCCGCTCGCGCCGTAGAGCAGGGTCAGCCGCGATGCCATCAGGTTCGCCGCGATGATCTCGCGCTCCGCCTCGCGGCCGAAGAAGAACGGCGCGTCCTCTTCGGAGTAGGGCATCAGCCCTTTGTACGGCGAATCGATGGGCCGGCCCTCTCGCGAACGGGTGCTGCCTCTCCGGGCGGAGTCGCTCACGGCGCGGCCTCGCCGTCGGCCTGTGTCTTCAGCTCCTGCTCCAGTGCGCTCACGTAGTCCTCGAGCCGGACATCGAGGATGTCGACGTCGCGCTTGCGCCAGAACTCCCGGTCGATCTCGTCTGGATTGAGTTGAACGGCCCAGGACTTCCAGGTCAGCTTCTGCTCGCCCCAGATCCGATGCAGGATGACACGCAGATTCCAATCGCGCA
Source organism: Longimicrobiales bacterium (assembly GCA_041617355.1). Classification (GTDB taxonomy): domain Bacteria; phylum Gemmatimonadota; class Gemmatimonadetes; order Longimicrobiales; family RSA9; genus JBFJPA01. Next base: position 5,143 of record JBFJPA010000053.1, on the reverse strand, counting down.
GGCTGTAGCCGAGGAAAAGGAAGTGGCTGCGGCGGAGCCGAGCAGCCAGCGTGACGGGCACCAGGTTCGAGATGTCCGTGCGCGTCAGGTAGTCGATGTAGTGGTCCTCCGTGATGACGTAGCTGTCGCGTTCCGGATTGATGCGGTCGATGGCGCCGTGAATCTTGAGTATGGCGGTGCGCTGGTCGATCGAGAGCCCGCGATATTCGTTCGGCTTTTCGATCAAGGTGACCTCTCCCTCCGGCGAGCGGTGCAGAAACTTGCCGCGCTCGTCGCCTTCGGCGATGTAGGTCACGAGGTCGTAGGGTTCCTGGGCCGCGCCGAATGCGCGCTCGAGCGCGTCATCGTAATTCGTCGTGACGATGAGTTGGTGACGCGGCGGCAGGTTGCGGGCGCGAAGGATCCCGGGAATGGCGGCGAGAAGCGTGTGCAACGCCGTGGGCGGATAATCGGCGTTGAAGAGGCTGCGCAGCTCGTCGTACAACGGCCCCGAGCCGGTGGCGATGGAGACGTACTGGGACACGCGCACGAGGTCGAGGGCGTCCTCCGGCGGGTAGTCGAATTCTTCGGCGAGGTAGCTGGCCAGCTCGGCGCCGCTGGGCAGGTATTTGCCCCGTTCCCACGCCGCGCCCTCGGGACGGCCGCACAGGTTGACACCGGCGCCGAGGAGGGGAACGACGCGGCCGTCGCAAATCGCCTTGACGATGCTCCGGTAATGTTGGACCAGCGGGTCGGCCATGAAGGCGTCCTCGGTCCGAGGTGGGACTGTCGTCATGATACGGGGAAGGACGGTGCGGGGGAACCCGTCGAAGGCCTCGCACAGTCTCGCGTACACCGCCATACCGTCGCATCGCGGGACGCCCGGTCCCACCGTCGGGACGCCGTTCCCGGCGCTCTGCCCCACCCTCGAGACACGCCGGCACGTTCCCCCTTGCTGCCGGTCGGGCGGTCGCTAAGTTCGGGCGCGTTGGAGCCCCACAACGTTGTCGGCCGGGTCGGCGTCTCCTTTCGTTGGTGCGGCCCTTTCGAGAGGCGATGGTGGGCCCGCCCCGCGGACCGGATCCGGCCACCGCGGTCATTCCTCAGCAGTCCGATCAGGACAGACCTGCGCGCCCTCGTCCCGAGGCATGGTGCGCGAAACCGTGGAGGAGCGAAGCCCGATGTCACGGGCCTGCGGCGCATTCGCGCCGTGTGGCCATGTCTCCGCTGAAGGAGTCCAGCCGCCCGATCTAGTCATGCAACGGGCGGCTCCGGTGTTGCACCCATAGACCAGTGAGGATCTGCATGAAGAGTCCGCTTCACGAACTCAGGCAGCTCGCCGTCGGGGCGGTCCTGTGCGCGTTCGCCGCCTCGCCCGCGGCTGCGCAGCAGGGGACCATCTCGGGGCGGGTCGTGGACGGGACCACCGGGCAACCGGTCCCCGCAGCCATGGTGACGGTCGTCGGCACCAACCTGGGTGCCCAGGCGAACAACGAGGGGTTCTACACGGTCCGCGGCGTGGCGCCGGGAGCGGTCACGCTGCGGGTCATGAACATCGGCTATTCGGAAGTGACGCAGGCGGTCACGGTCGTGGCGGGCCAGACGGTCACGGCCAACTTCGAGTTACCCCCGGCGCCCATCGCGCTGCCCGCCGTGGTCACGACGGCGACGGGTGAACAGCGGCGGGTCGAGGTCGGCAACGCGATCGCCCAGATCAATGCGACGCAGGTCGTCGAGAGTCGGGCGATCGCGAACGTCGCGGACCTGCTGACCTCGCGCGTGGCGGGTGTGACCGTGTTCTCGGGCACGCAGACGGGTGCGGGCGTGCGCGTCCGCATCCGCGGCCAGAGCTCGCTCTCGCTGACCAACAACCCCATCTACGTCATTGACGGCGTACGGGTCGAAGGCACGACGGGGTCCAGCTCGGTCAGCGTAGGCGGGACGACGCCGGCCCGCATCAACGACATCAACCCGGAAGAGATCGAATCGATCGAGGTCGTGCGCGGACCTTCTGCCGCCACGTTGTACGGCACGGACGCCGCCAACGGCGTGATCGTGATCACGACGAAGAAGGGCGTGGCGGGCCGGCCCCGCTGGACGTATTACACCGAGCAGACGGCGCTGGCCGACCTGAACGAATATCCGACGGCGTTTCGCGGCTGGCGGACCGGCACAACCTCGACGACGAATTCGACGGTCGCGAACACGGTTCAGTGCTTCCTCAGCCAGGTCGCGTCCGGCGCCTGCGCCCAGGACAGTGTCACCGCCTACAACCTGCACAAGGACAAGGAAGCGACGCCGTACGGCACGGGCTACCGCCAGCAGCACGGCATTCAGGTCAGTGGCGGCTCGGACGCGATCCGTTACTTCCTGCACGGCGAGTGGGAGGATGAGGACGGCGTGACGAAGGTGCCCGAGTTCGAGAAGCGGTACCTCGCGGCGCGCGGCCTCACGCTGCGCCCGGAAGAGGAAAGCCCGAACCGCCTCACACGCGCGACGGCTCGCGCGAACCTCAATGTGGCGCTTCGTGACAACCTCGACGTCGCCATCAATTCCGGCTTCACGTCGCAGGACCTCAGGCTGCCGCGCAGTGACGACGCCGGAACCGCCGGCATCGCCGCGAACACGTACGGCGGGCCCGGCTTCAAGTACAACGTGAACGCGGCCGGTGACACGCTCTACGGCTGGCGCGAGTTCACGCCTCGCCAGATCTACCAGGCGACGACGACGCAGAGCGTCGAACGGCTCATCACGTCGGCGGCAGCGAACTGGCGGCCCGAAGAGTGGCTGGGCCTGCGCGCCAACTTCGGCGTGGACTACATCAACCGGCAGGACACGCAGCTCTGCCGCTTCGCCAACTGTACGAGCACGAACGACCGGCTCGGCTTCAAGATCGACAACCGAACCAACTTCTTCGTCTACACGCTGGACGCCGCGGGCACGGCCAATCGCCGCATCAACGACAACCTGCGCTCGCAGACGGCGCTCGGCCTCCAGTACTACCGCAACATCCTCACGCGCAACGGCGCCATCGGCCGCCAGCTTCCGCCGGGAGCAATTACGGTCACGTCCGGCGCCGTGCAGTCGGCGGACGAGACGACCAGCGAGAGCCGCACGCTCGGCGCCTATCTCGAAGAGCGCATCGCGTTCAAGGACCGCCTGTTCCTGACGGGCGCGGTTCGGTCGGACCGCAACAGCGCGTTCGGCGCCGACTTCAAGACGGTCTTCTATCCGAAGTTCTCGGCGTCCTGGGTCATCTCCGAGGAGCCGTTCTTCTCGGTTGGCGGCTGGCTGAACGAGCTGCGCCTACGCTCGGCCTTCGGCTCATCCGGCGTCCAGCCGGGCACGACCGATGCCGTCCAGTTCTACTCGCCCACACAGACCATCGGCGAGAGCGGTGAAGTCTCCGGCCTCGTCTTCAGCACGCTCGGCAATTCGAACCTCAAGCCGGAACGCTCGAGCGAGGTCGAAGTCGGTTTCGACGCCATCGTCTGGAAGGGCCGGATCCAGACCGAGTTCACGTATTATGACAAGAGCTCGAAGGACGCGCTCATCAGCCGGATCCTGCCGCCCTCGCTCGGCACGGGCGCGACGGCGCGCTTCGAGAACCTGGGCGAGGTCCGCAACTGGGGGTGGGAAGCGCTGCTCAACGCGCAGCTCGCGCAGACGGACAACTTCGCCTGGTCGGTCACCTTCAACGGGTCACGCAACCAGAACGAGCTGGTCAGTCTCGGCGGCGTGCCAGCCATCACGGGCACGACGCTGCAGCAGCGGGAAGGTTACCCGCTCAACGGCTGGTGGTCGCGCCGTCTGATCAGCTACGAAGACAAGAACGGCAACGGCATCATCGAGTACAACGCGAATCCGACGTTGTCCGAGATCGTCGTCAGCGACACGGCCGAATACCACGGCCGCTCGGCGCCGCTCCACGAGTTCTCGGTCACGAACGGCTTCGAGTTCTGGCAGCGGCGGCTGCGCCTCGACGCGATGTTCGATTACAAGGGTGGACACCTCGTCTACAACAACACGGAGCGCATCCGCTGTGCAAGCCGCTTCAACTGTGCTGGTCTGCTCGATCCGAAGTCGTCGCTGTTCGAGCAGGCGCGGACCGTGATGGTGCGGGAGCACCCGAGCCGCTCGGTCGCGGGCTTCTTCGAGGAAGCGGATTTCATCCGGTTCCGCGAGCTATCACTCGCGTTCCGTCCGCCGGAGGAGTGGACACAACGCATGTTCCGCGGGCGGAGCGTCGTCGCCACGCTCGGCGTCCGCAACCTGGGCACGGTCTGGACGAAATACACGGGCGTCGATCCGGAGGCGTTCGGCACGACCGGCGATGCGCCGTCGTCGTTCCAGGCCTTCGCGCCGCCGACGTACTACACGCTCCGTCTCACCTTCGGCTTCTAGGGTGTCACGATGAACACATACAAAACGAGGGGTCCAGTGGCGCGGCCACGCTGGCCGAGACGGTTCCTGTCCGTCGCCGCGCTCACGGCGGTCGTGCTGATGCCGGCCGCCTGCAATGTCACGGATGCACTGCACGTCGAAGATCCGGACATCATCAACCCGAGCGATGTGCAGTCGGCCGCGGGCGCCGACGCCGTCCGGCTCGGCGCGCTGTCCCGCTTGAACTCGGCGACGAGCGGAGCGGAGAGCCTGTTCCTGCTGGGCGGCCTGTTCGCCGATGAATGGGTCAACGGCGATTCCTTCATCGCGCGCCAGGAGATCGACCAGCGTGTGATCACGGTGCAGAACAATTTCCTGACCGACGCGAACCGGGTCCTGCACCGGGCCCGTCTCTCGGCCGAGCAGGCGATCGAGCTGCTGCGGAAATACAATCCAAACGCGCCGGCCTGGCAGGTTGCCGAAATGTACTTCGTACGCGCGTTCGTGATCAATTTGATCGCCGAGCACTACTGCGACGGCGTCGTGTTCAGCACCGTCGCGGAAGGCCGCGAGCAGTACGGCTCGCCGATTCCGACGGCAGACGCGCTGAACCAGGCGCTCTCCCTCGCGACCGAGGGCCTTGCCCTCGTCACGGGCACGACGGCCAACGACGTGCGCGTGGCGAACGCGCTGCGCGTCACACGCGGCCGCATCCTGCTCAACCTCGGGCGTCACGCGGATGCGGCGACCGCGGTCTCGGGTGTGCCGACGAACTTCGCGT
>JBFJPA010000052.1:0-14402 GCA_041617355.1 Longimicrobiales bacterium | reverse complement strand
CGGTGCGCCCGCGGCGTGCACGCGGATTCCGGCGGCTTGCAGCTCGATCAGTGTCGCCGCAGCGGCCGTGTTCCAGGGCATGAGGTAACCGACTCTTGCAGCGGGCAGCGGTGCAGCGGCCCCGGGATTGGCGACTGCCGCGGCGCCGAGGCCGCCCGATACACTCGTCGTTGCGCCGGGACTGCGCGTGGCCGGCATCCGAGGCATGGCGGCGAACACCGGAGCGAACGGGTCTCCCGAAATCCCATCGCCGCGGCCAGGAAGCGGCCCCGTCAGCGGCACCGACTCGACGTTCCAGAGCAGGGGCATGTTCCACGCCGTGATGTCGTAGATCTGGTCCGGCAACCGGCGCGCGCGGCGTTCCCGCTGCAGACGTACGAACGCGGAGTCCATGTCCACCTGACGGTCGAGCAGATTACGCGCGAGCCGGCCGGCCGGCTGGTTGAGCGGGACAATGAAGGTGCCGACAGGCAGCGTGCGGCCACCGGAAGTCACGGACGCACTCGACCGATAGACGTCGATGCCGTTCTGGGCCAGCGTGCGTGCCAGACGCAGCGCGAGCGGGGCGTCGTCCGGCGCGTGCAAGGCGTAGGCACGGATGCCACGCTCGCCCTCTGCGACCGCGCTCCGGCGGAACTCGACGAACGCGCGCAGGATCCGCTCCCGGTTCTGCGCTGCCGTGAGCGCCGTGCGTTGACCCGCGACGAACTGGCGCGCGATGCCATCGCCGTACGAGAGCACGGAGCCGTCGTACCGTTCGACCTCGAGCCCGCGCGCCGACGCCATCTCGAAGGTGTGGCCGAGTGCCCCGTGCGCGGTCGGCCAGGACGCGCCATAACCGGGATAAAAGGCATCGAACACCTCGCGGATGAAATACGTCCAGCCGCGGCTGTCGAAGGCGTCGGCGTTCGCACGCCCGATCACCTCGAAGAGCTCCTTCTGTGTCGCCGTCGTAAACGGGTTACCGGGCACGGCCGCGGGCGGGAAGTAGTAGGTCGAGCTCGCGCCCATCTCGTGCAGATCGACCACGACGTGCGGATTCCACGCCAGCAGCGCCCGCACTTTGCCACGACTCTCCGGCTGCGTGTGTGCGTACCAGTCGCGATTCAGATCGAACAGATAGTGATTCGTGCGACCGCCCGGCCACGGCTCGTCGCGCTCCGCCGCGGCGGGATCGGTGTCCGGCAGTGCAGCACGATGCAGGCGGTTCTGGAACACGAAGCGCGCGCGCCCGTCCGGATTCTGCGTCGGATCGATGAGCACGATGGACTCGCGCAGGATCGTTTCGACGTCGGGGTCGTTTCGCGCCGCGAGCAGGTGGTAGGCGGCGGCGATCCCGGCGCCCGCGCCCGAGATCTCGTTGCCGTGAATGGAGTGCGCGAGGGCCGTCACGACGGGCAGCTCGGCGATCAGCCGGGCTTCGTCTCCCGCAGTCAGCCCGCGCGGATCGGCGAGGCGAGCGAGATCCGCTTGAATCGCCGCGACGCGCGACATTCGCTCCGGGCTGCCAATGGCGAGCAAGACGAGCGGCCGGCCTTCATGGCTTTCCGCGTATTCGATCAAGTGCGTCCGCGTGGGAGCCGCCGCGACCAGGGCGCGCATGTACCGCACGATCTCCTCGGGCTGGGTGACGGCGTCGGCCGGATCGTGTCCGAGGAACGCGCGTGGCGAAGGGATCGCCGGATCGTACGTCGCGTTCGCGGGAAACGGGACCGGGTTCTGAGCATTCACCAGTCCCGGCGGCAAGAACGCGCAGGCGAGGGCCAGGGCGAGGCGACGGCGCATGGGTCGCTCCTATCGGTTGGAAATGCGATCGGTGTGCCGACATTGCGGGGGCCCGGCGGGTCGGGCAAGGGCGATCGGCGTGTGCGTCGCAGAAAACGCGGACAATCGGGCGGAACCCGCCCGCACCCGGAGACTAGCCTGCCGAGTGCGGGCGGCTTGCCGCGGCTACTTGGTCAGCAGCGCCGCGAGCTTCGCGAAATCCAGCTTGTCGCGGATGGCTTCGTGCACGCGAACCGAGTACGGGTACTCCGGCTGCCAGCGCCAGAACACGGTGATGAAGCGGGGCCGGTACGGATCGGTTCCGGTGAAGCGGTTCGAGCGACGGGCAATCATGTACCCCTGCTCACCGGTCGTGAACGGCTGGGTTTCTCCCAGCTGGGACTCGCTCCACGTGAAGCCGCGGATATAGGCGGTTTCGCCGAGCCGGGCGGCGTACTGTTGCCGGAATGCGGGGATGCGTGTGAGCAGTTGCTGGTAGCCCTCCATCCCGCCGTACTGTTCATTGGCGCGGATGAACGCCTTCAGCCGTGCTTCGTTGATGTCGAGGAACTCGCCGATGGTGACGGGATCGTAGGGCGGTTTGCCATCGGGCGTGATGAACACGACCTGCGCGACCTCGCGATTGCGGTACGACCGTTCCGAGGAATCGTATTGGCCCTCGTGGATGAAGTTGGGGAACGCGGCAATCGAGGCGGGCACGGTCGCGTCGATCGCCCTGCGGCCCGGGTCGGAGGGCGAAGGCGTACGCAGCACGCGGGCCGGCTGGACGGTATAGAGATTCTGTTCGCCGTCCGACGAGAGGAAGTGCTGCGGGTATTCGATCTTCGAGTTGCCCGTCCAGAACGAGTTCACCTGGATGTAGAGCCAGGTGGCCGTCTCGGTGTGCATGGTCACGTCGCCGGCGGGGTTCTTGCGCTTGTCGCAGCCGTACCCCTTGAAGTTGGCCGTCATCTCGTACGTGGCGACATTGCCGCCGGCGAACGACTCCAGCCCGTAGTTCCTGTAGATCTTGCCCTGGCTTCCGACCGGGTCCGGGTAGGCAGCCTTCACCAGTGCCGCGATCTCGTCGAGAATGGGCGTGATCCTGGCCTTGTTGCGTGCGGTCGCGGGGCTGCCCGCACCGCCCGCGTCCGTACCCTGGACCCAGCCGCCACGCTTATTCGCCGACTGGTCCTCGCAGCTTGCCTGTGCGGCGGCCGGCACGGGATCGAGCGAAAGAAATGCCGACAGCACGAGTACGACCGAGGACGCAGCGTCGCGCATACCGTGAGTCTCCGAGGCTGAGTACGGAAACGGCGCCGGGTCGACGCCGGTTGGAGGTCCGTCAAATCTGGACCGGCCGGATCGGTCGTCAAGTGGTCATCACCGCGTCAGCAAAGGTCCGGCCCTGCCGGAACCAATCCTGCCCGCGCCGGTAGCTCAGGGTCCCGGCGGCGCAGTCCGGCTGGCCGGATTCTCGCGCCGAGTGGTACAATCGATACGGGATCGCGACGCCGTCGCCTGACGACGTCTCGAGAGCAACCACCTTTCGACCGCCCGAGAACAATGGACTGGATCGAACACATGACCCGAGAGCAGCGTGCCTGGGTACGTACGTCCCTGGTCGCGACGCTGTCGCTGCTCTGCGTTGCACAGGTCTCCGCGCAGGACCCACGCGTCGGGCTGCGCGCCGGCTACCAGGATGCCGGCTCGGCCGTCCTGCACCTGGAACGGATCGCGAGCGTACCGCGGCCGGACGGATTCTCGGATCCGACCAATCTCGGCAACATCCTGTTCGCGAACACGGACCTCGCGTTCCGCGGCAATGACCTGTTCCTCGGCAACTTCCACGGCTTCCAGATCTACGACATCAGCGATCCGGCGAAGCCGAAGCTGCGCACGGCCGTCGTTTGTCCGGGTGGTCAGGGCGATCTCTCCGTCTGGGGCAACCTGCTCTTCATGTCGGTCGAGATGCCGAACGGCCGCGTGGACTGCGGCACGACCATGCCCGCCGGCATGTCCAGCGCCGAGCGCTTTCGCGGCGTGCGGATCTTCGACATCAGCAACCTCGGCGCGCCGAAGCAGGTGGCGGCCGTGCAGACCTGTCGCGGCTCACACACGCACACGCTCGTGACGCGACCGGGTGAGACCGAGCGCGTCTGGGTCTATGTCGCCGGCACGAGTTTCGTGCGGCCAGAAACGGAGCTGGCCGGCTGTTCGGGTGGCCCGCCGGAGGAGGACCCGAACACCGCTCTCTTCCGCATCGAGATCATCGAGGTTCCGCTGGCTGCGCCGCAGAATGCCCGCGTCGTGAATGCGCCGCGCATCTTCGCGGACCGTTCGACCGGCGCCGTGAGCGGGCTCTGGCCGGGCGGTGCGCACGGCGAGGGGACGCAGAGTTCGGCGCGAACGGACCAGTGTCACGATATCACGGCCTATCCGGAGCTCGGCCTCGCGGCCGGCGCCTGCTCCGGCAACGGCATCGTGCTCGACATCCGTGACCCCGCGAATCCGGTCCGGATCGACGAGGTGGTCGACCCCAACTTCGCGTACTGGCACTCGGCCACGTTCAACAACGATGGCACGAAGATCCTGTTCACCGACGAGTGGGGCGGCGGCATGGCGCCCCGCTGCCGCGCGACCGACCTGCCGCAGTGGGGCGCGAACGCGATCTTCGATGTCGTCGATGGCAAGATGAAGCTGGGCGGCTACTTCAAGATTCCGGCGCCGCAGACTGCGTCGGAGAACTGCGTCGCGCACAACGGCTCGCTGATCCCCGTACCGGGCCGGGACATCATGGTGCAGGCGTGGTACCAGGGTGGTCTGTCCGTGCTCGATTTCACGGACGCGACGAAGCCGTTCGAGATCGCCTACTTCGATCGCGGCCCGCTCTCCGACACGCTCCACCTTGGCGGCCACTGGTCGGCGTACTGGTACAACGGCCGGATCTACGCGTCCGAGATCGCGCGCGGGCTCGACGTCTTCGAGCTGAAGCCGAGCGAGCACCTGACCCAGAACGAGATCGAGGCTGCGAAACTCGTGCGCTTCGAGACGTTCAATCCGCAGCTGCAGCCGAAGTTCACGTGGCCGGCGGCGGTGTCCGTCGCACGCGCATACGTCGATCAGCTGAAACGCGGCAGCGCCATTTCGGCCGAGCGCAGCACGGCGATCACCGCGGCCCTGGACCGTGCGGAGCGCGGGACGTCGGCGGAGCGGCAGGCGACGCAGACGGAGTTACGCTCCCTGGCCGCGCAGATCGAGGCCGACGCGGCCCGCGCGACCGGACCGGACGCGAAGCGACTGAACGCGCTGGCACAGACGCTGAACGGATTGGCTTCGCGTTAGACGACGACGCAGCGACGCCCCGCGGTGACCCGGACCGTCGCCGCGGGGCGTCGTGCATCGTGACTGCTCGTTCGCAAAGACGCTCAGCGACCGCCGTTCACGCCGATGGTTTCGGCTGTCCCGTTGCCGCGGATTGCGGCCGGCACGAGCAGGTCGTCGAGAAGCTCGTGAAGGGCGCGGTTGTGGCGGCCCTCGCGCGGTGACACGGGATCGGATGTCGTGACGACGGTCAGCTCGAGGGCCGGTACGATGAAGACGTACTGTCCACCGTAGCCCCAGGCGAAGCGAACGTCGTAGCCGTTGCTCGTGCGAAGCCACCAGCCGAGTCCATACCCGTGGCCGTTGAACGGCGACGTCGCGCGCTGCCGCCACGACTCGTCGATCCATTCCCTGGACAGGATCCGCTGTCCGTCGGACACGCCACCGGTGCGATAGAGCTCACCGAAGGCGAGCAGGTCGCGCGGCCGCAGCGACATCTCGTTGCCGCCGAAGTAGACGCCCTGCGGGTCGCGGGTCCAGGCCGGCAGGTCCGCCCCGAGGGGCCGGCCCAGCTTCTCGCGTGCGTACGCGAGTGTGCTCATCCCCGTCGCCTTGGTCAGGACCGCGGAGAGCACGTGTGTGCTGCCCGTGCTGTACAACATGCGGCCGCCCGGCTCATCGACGAACGGCTGCTGCAGCACGTACCGCACCCAGTTCCGGCTGTTCACCCAGCGCCCGTAGTTCCCGAAAGACGTCGGCTCCAGCCCGGACCGCATGGACAGCAAGTCTTCGATCGTCAGCTCGCGAACTCGCGGATCGGCGTTCGCCGGGATGTAGTCCGGGAAGAAGGGCGCGATGCGCTGCCCCAATCCGTCGAGATGGCCTTCCGCGATGGCGATGCCGACGAGCGCCGAGATGATGCTCTTCGACGCGGACTTGATGTTGGCCGGCCGATTCCTGCCGCGGCCGCGGAAATAGGCCTCGCGGACAAGCTCGCCGTGTCGGGCGACCAGCAGACTGTGCAGTCGCGTCAGCGACGCCGCCCGTTCGAATGCCTCGGCGAGCAGGACACTGTCGAGGCCGACGGTAGCCGGATGTTCGGCCGGGAGGACGGCCTGTGTCGGAACCGCCGCGGGCAGAGCCTGTTCATCGGCGCCATCCTGTACGGCGTCGTCGCAGCCCGTCGGCATGGCGACGGACAGCAGGAGACACAGGACGGACAGTCGTTGCATGCGTTCGCGGCTTGTTGCGTGGTACCGTGAGTGAGTAGCCCAACGATAACGGGCGAACGGAGCACGTGCACGAATCGCGGGACGGCCGGCGCCTTGCGGCGATTTTCGGCTGCCGGTCCCGCACCCTTGCGCGTGCAGGCGTCAGCCGGTCTTTTCGCGATGGACTCCCTCTCCCCGGAGACCATACGTGCGCCGACGCCAGTTCCTCGCTTCGACCGCTGCCCTGCTGGCCGGGGCGTGCGGTGTGCGACCGACGACCGGCCGCGAACCGAAACGCATCCTGATACTCGGCGGCACGAACTACGTCGGGCCGCACCTCGTGCGTGCCGCGCAGGTCGCTGGCCATGAGGTCACGATCTTCAACCGCGGCCGGTCCGCGCCGCCGCCGTCAGGCGTCGAGTTCCTGCGGGGTGACCGCCTCGCGCCGGACGGGCTGGCCGCACTCGGTGGCAATCGACGCTGGGACGCGGTGGTCGACACGTGGTCCGGGCACCCGCATGCCGTTGACGACGCCGCCGCGCTGCTCGCCGATCGCGCGGATACGTACGTCTACACATCGTCGATCGCCGTATACATGAGCTTCCGGGATCTCGGCATCGCGGAGGACGCCGCGCCGGCACCGCCGGAGCTCGAGACGCTGTCCGCCGAGCCGTCGTACACGGATGCGAAACTCGCCGCCGAAGGCGCCATTGCGCGCCATTTCGGTGAGCGCGCCGTGCCGCTGCGTTGCACGGCGATCTTCGGAAGCGACCCGCACGGCGATCCGGACAACCAGTCGCTGTATTGGCCGCTGCGCGTGAAGGCCGGCGGCGACATCCTTGCGCCGGACGATCCCAGCGCCGTAACGCAGCTCATCGATGTGAAGGATGTCGCGGACTTCGCGATCCACGTCATCGAGAGTGGCGCGACCGGTCCCTTCAATCTTGTCGGACCGGCGGAGCCGCTGTCGTTCCCAACATACCTGACGACGATGGTCGACGCCTGGCGCGCGCGGCCCGAAGCGGCCTCGAATCCCGTGCGGATCGAATGGGTGGCGCCGAGTTTCCTGATCGAGAACGAGGTCGCGCCGTTCGACGACCTGCCTGGCTGGATTCCGGCCAATGACGCGGAGCCGGGCTTCTATCGCATCTCGAACGCGCGCGCCATCCAGGCCGGTCTGACCTTTCGTCCGCTCCGCTCGACGTTCGACGACATCTTCGACAGCATCGACGGCCGCTCGTACGCACCGGAGCAGGTGTACGGGCTCGATCGCGCGCGCGAGCAGATGCTGCTCCGCATCTGGGAGGCACAGAAGTCCTCCGTGCCGTGAGGCGTGCCTAGTACTTTGCCAGCCCGCACGCGATGTCCATGGTCGCCCCCCTTTTGTCAGCGCCGCGCGCCGCGGTAGTCCAGGGGCGGATCGCGGTCGCCGAGCAGTGGCTCGTAGACGAAGTCGTCGCCGCGGTTCTTCAGGAACTCGGTTTGGATCGCGGCCAGCTTCTTCGCATCGCTGAACAGGTCGACCGCGGTGAAGGCGAGCGTCTTGGCGGCGACCATCATGCCTTTCGCGCCGATCGATGTGCCGCCGGAAGCGATGGCCTGCCAGCTGTGTGCGGCGGTGCCGGGCACCCACGTCGCCGCGCTCAGCGTCGACGTCGGCACCTTCCAGCTCACATCGCCGGCGTCCGTCGATGCGTAGGTGCGTTCCCACGCGAACGGCTGGATCTCGGCGGCCGATTCGATGGGCGGCGTGCCAGCCGGCAGTGTCGCTTTGAGCAGAGTGGCGAACCGGCGCTCCTCGTCGTCGTATTTCACGCCACCCACCGCCTTCAGATTCTCGTAGAGGACCTCCTGGAGTGCGACGACGGGCAGTCGCGAGTACGCGCCGCCGATCACCTCGAACTCCATCTTCGTGCCCGTGCCCAGTGCCGCGCCTTCAGCGGCCTGGACGAGGCGGTCGAAGATGGCCCTGACCTGCTCCGGCTCCGGATGTCGCACATAGTAGTAGACCTCGGCGAAATCCGGGACGACGTTCGGCGCGTTGCCGCCGGCCGTGATCACGTAGTGGATCCGCGTTTCCTGCGGCACGTGCTCGCGCATCAGGTTGGCCATGAAGTTGAGGGCCTCGACGGCATCGAGCGCGGAGCGGGCACGGTCCGGCGCGCCCGCCGCGTGCGCGGACACGCCGTTGAATCGGAACTTCGCCGACTTCACGGCTAGGTTGGAGCCGGGGCTGGCATCGTTCTGGTCGCCGGCATGCCACTGCAGCACGACATCGACGTCATCGAACAACCCGGCACGCACCATGTAGACCTTGCCGGAGCCGCCTTCCTCGGCGGGAGTGCCGAAAAAGCGGATCGTACCGGGACGACGGGTTCGCTTCAGCCACTCGGCCGACGCGATGGCCGCGGCCATGGACGCGGTGCCGAACAGGTGGTGGCCGCACGCGTGGCCCGCTGTTTTGCCTTCGATCGGCTGGCGCGTCGGCACGCGGTCCTGGTTGATGCCCGGCAACGCGTCGTATTCACCCATGATCCCGATCACCGGCGAGCCGCTGCCGAACGTCGCGACGAACGCCGTCGGGATGCCGGCGACGCCGCGCTGAACGGTGAAGCCGTGTGCCTCGAGCTCTTCGGCGAGCAGCGCTGCACTCTGCTCTTCCTGGTAACCGACCTCCGCCAGGTCCCAGATCCGCATCGCCGTACCCGTCAGGTTCTCGGCTCGGGCGTCGAGGAAGCGGGCGATGTCGGGCTTCGTCATCTGCGCCGACGCCGCCGCCGGGTACGTGGCGAACGCGGCGAGGAGCAGGGCTACCCGTGCGCGCTGGATCGGATTCGTCGTCATGGCAGTGGCTCCGTTGGAGGCGAGGACGACAACGTGGTGGCGAAAGCGCAGCCTGTAAATGGTCGCGAACGCAATGCCGGTGGACGCCGTTGTCAGCCGGCGGGTTCGGGCGTTCAGATGGGAGTCGCGCGCGTAATGTCGCGGGCCCGCAGGACACGAATACCGGAGACGTCGCTTGGAACCTCGACTCTCACTCAAGGTCGGCGCTGTTTGTGCGATGGTCGGCGCCCTGGGAATCCTCGTCGGAAACTTCTTTCACCCGTTTCCGCCGCCGGAGCCGGCAGGCGCATTGCGGCTGATCGCCGACGAGGCGACGTGGCCCGCCATGCATTATCCGACGATGTTCTTCGCGCTGTCGATCCTGGTGGGGCTGGTCGCTCTCGCGGACTCGACGACGGGAGAACCGGCAGCGTCTCTGTCGCGCATCGGCCGGACGGTCGCGCAGGTGGCGGTGTCCGTGGTGCTGGTCGGCGTCGCCATCGATGGGTTCGGCTTCCGGTCGTTGGCCAGGTCGTGGGCCGGCGCCGGCCCGACCGAGCAGGCGATGATCGTCGAGGCGGCGCACGCGGTGATCCTCGCGGAGACCGGGATCCTGCACACCTGGGTGACCTTCTTTCTCGGCGTCACGTTCATCCTGTACGGCGCGGCGGTAGCGGCCGGGCGCGCGTACCCGCGCACGCTCGGCTGGCTCGGCATCGCGGGCGGCACGGGTTGCCTGGCGAGCGGCGCGGCCGGCTTTCTCCAGCTGCCCGTCGTGATCCCGTTTCCGGTTTTCGGAACGCTGGTCCTGCTGTGGACGTTTGCCATGGGCGTCCTGATGGTGCGCCGGAGCGCTCGGTAACGACACCGGGAACCAACCGGCCGTGGCCCCGTTGCCGCCGGCCACCTATCATGCCTCGGCCATGGCCAAACCGAAGAAGAAGGACGAGCACAAAGCCACCGCGAAGGGCAAAGGCACCGGTTCACTGATCGGTTCGGGCGGTGCCGCTGGCAAAGACAGGGTCGAGCCCGCCCGTCCGACAGAGGAAACGGGTCGCCGCCGCGCTCCAGATCTCGACACTCGCCCGTTCGTCATTGTGGACTTCGAGGTGAGCGATGACGATGCGTTGACCGTCATCGTGCGCAACATCGGCAAACACCCGGCCGTTCACGTGCGCGTCCGCTTCGAGCCCCCGTTCCGCGGCCTGGGGGGCACCCTCGAGATTCCGACGCTGGCCCTCTTCCACCACCTCGCGTTCCTGGCTCCCGGCCGCGACATCCGCGCGCTCGTCGATCCGGTCTCGTCGTACTTCGGCCGGCGCGATCCGGAAGAGCCGCGCGTGATCCTCGCACAGGTCACGTATCGTGACGCACGCGGCCGCCGGTACCGCGCCCGCATCAGGCACGACCTCCGCATCTGGGAGGACCTCCCCCGCATCAAGGCGAACCGACATGGCGATCGCACGTGAACGACCCTATCTGAGCGGCAACTTCCAGGTGGACCTCGGAACGGGCGAAGTGGATACCGTCCGGGCCGGCTTCGCCGAGATCATCCTGCCGGAGGCCCTCGTCGCAACGATCGAATACCGCAACGGCAACGAAAAAACCAACGAAACGCGCAAACTGCCGGGCGCCGTGAGCTACACGAACCTGGTGCTCCGTCGAGGCGTCATCGGTGAGTTGGATCTGTACGAGTGGTGGAACCAGGCGCGGAACGGCGACGCCGGATTGCGGCGCACGGTCGTCGTTCGGCTGCTCTCGGAGAACCGCGCCGAAATCGTCTTTCAGTGGAAGTTCACGAACGCGTGGCCCACGCGTTATGCGTTCTCGCCGCTGTCCGCGGAAGGCAAAGCCGTGCTCGTCGAAGAGTTGGAGCTGGCGTTCGAACGGATGGAGGTCGAGTAGCGCTCCGAGATGGCGCGGCAGCAGACGAGCCTCTCGGAGTGCGCTTGACCGCGTGCTTTGATAGTCGCGCGTACGCTCGCGCTCAGGTACACGGTCTGCAGGTGCTTAAGTTCCAATTACATATGGCGTCAGAACCGGACCAGGACGCCCGCCCAGTGGAAGCCCGCGCCGAACGCGGTCATCAACACGACATCGCCCCGTTTGATGCGTCCCTGCTGGTACGCTTCCCAGAGCGCGACGGGCACGGAAGCGGAGCCGGTGTTGCCGTATTCCTGGACGTTGATGAAGACCTTGTCTTCGGGTAGACCGAGGCGGTCGCGCACGGCGTTGAGGATGCGCAGGTTCGCCTGGTGGGGGATGACGAGTGAGACGTCATCGAGCGTGAGCCCGGCTTCGGCGACCAGCTCGTTCGCACAGTTCGTCATGCGGTGAACGGCTTCGCGGAAGACCTCGCGGCCGTTCATGACGAGGCGCTGGTGGGCGCCTTCGCGTGCGCGTTCCTCGGTGAACGGGACGCGCGTGCCGCCGCACGCCATACCGAGGATGTCGCTCTTGGTGCCGTCGGTGCCGGCGTTGGCCGCGAGGATCTCGGAGCCGTCGGTGGTGCGGCCGACGATGGCGGCGCCGGCGCCATCGCCGAACAGCACGCAGACGTTGCGGTCTTTGTAGTCCATGAGGCGGCTGAGCAGCTCGACACCGACGACGAGGATCTTGCGGTCTTTCTGCAGGACACGAGCGCGTGCGACGTCGAGCGCGAGGACGAAGCCTGCGCAGCCGCTGCTGCCGAGGTCGTAGGACGTGATTTCGCCTGTACCCAATCGCGCTTGCAGAAACGAAGCGGTATCGGGCGAATAGACCTCGGGCGTGTCGCTCGCGACGATGATCTCATCGATGTCTTCGGGCCGTAATCCCGCGTCCGTGATGGCGCCCTTGGCGGCGTTGACGGCGAGGTCCGCGGTGCTCTCGTGGTCGGCGGCGAAGCGGCGTCGCCGGATGCCGGTGCGTTCGACGATCCATTCGTCGGACGTGTCCACGTATTTGGCCCAGTCATCGTTGGTCATGATGCGCTCGGGCAGGTAGGCGCCGAGGCCGAGCAGGCCAATTTGGGGGTCGGGCATTCGGGCTCCTTCGCTGCGGATGCCGTGTTCGAGGGTTCCTCGCGCTGGCGGGTTGCGCTGGCGCGGGACGAGAACGAGCCGGTATAGTACGGCCACCGTCGGGCACCGTCATCCCCTGGGCGGCTGTTCCGGCCGAACTCCACCAAAATCCGTCAGCGCTCGGAGGTCGCCGTGGGTTCCTCGCGGAGCATCGTAGTTCGGGCTGCACTGTCTTTTCTCGCGGGCGTCGCGGCGTGCGGCGGGGAGGGCGGCAGCGGCGAGCTGCGCGGCGTGGACCTCGAGAACAAGGTCCTGCGGATCGGCGTCCTGAACGATCTCAGCGGGCCGGCGGCGGCGATCGGCCGGCCCGTGCACGCCGGCTATGAAATCCTCTACCAGCAGATCAACGCCGGCGGCAGCGGGCTCCTCCCCGACGGCTGGACGGTCGAGTGGATCACGCGCGACCACGGCTACAATCCGCAGCAGTCCGTACAGATGTACAACGAGATTTACGACGACGTGTTGTTCCTTGGCATGAGCTTCGGTACGCCCACGACGCTCCCGTTGCACCCGATGCTGAGTCGAGACCGGATGCTGGCCTTCCCGGTTTCGCTCTCGTCGCGCACGGGGCGAAACGAATTCACGCCGCCAGTCACGCCGACCTACCGCACGGAAGCCATGCGAGCGGTGGACTGGGCGGTGGAGCAGGCGGGGTCCTCGGTGAAGCTGGGCATCGCGTACCAGCAGGACGATTTCGGGCAGGACGCGCTGGAGGGGCTCGAGGTCGAAGCCGCGTTCCACGGGGTCGAGATCGTGTCGAAGCAGGCCATTGCACCGGGTCAGGCCGACTTCACGGCGGTGGTGTCGGCGCTGCAGGCGGCCGGTGCCGAATACGTCATGCTCGGCATCCTGCCCGGCGCGACCGGTCCGCTCCTCGGGACGGCCGCCCAACTGGGATACGCGCCCGTGTGGATGGGCAACACGCCGGCCTGGCTGGACCGCTTCTTCGACCCGGCGGTCATCCCGCCCACGGTGTTCGCCAACTTCTATTACGTGACGAGTATGCCGTACTGGGGCGAGGACCGACCCGGCATGCGAGCGTTCCTGGACGCGTACGAACGCTTCGGCGCAGCGCAAATGAAGCCCGACAGTTACATCCTCTTCGGCTACATGGTTGCGGCGAGCGGCATCGAGGTGTTCCGTCGCGCACTCGAATCGGGCGATGTCTCGCCGGACGGCCTGATGACCGCGCTGCACGGAGTCCGTGATTGGGATCTCAACGGGCTCTCCCAGCCGATCAGCCTGGCCTCCGTGCCCTACGACGCCGGCCGTTTGACTCGCGTCCTTCGCCCGGTCATGGCGGAACGCACGTGGCAGGTGACCAGCGACTACGCGGTCCCCAAGAGCGACGCGGGCGCGCACTGAGCGAGGCGAGGCGACGCTGCTCGAGATCTCCAACCTGGAAGTCGTCTACGACGACGTCGTCGCGGTGCTGCGCGGCATCAGCCTGCGCGTTCCGGATGGCCAGATCGTGGCGCTGCTCGGCCCCAACGGCGCGGGCAAGACGACGACGCTCCGTGCGATCTGCGGGCTCCTCGATCTGCACGACGCCAAAGCGACGAAAGGCTCGGTGACGCATGACGGCGTCGACCTGCTGACGCTCGAGCCGGAGGCGATCGCAGCCCGTGGCGTCGTCCAGGTGATGGAGGGGCGCCGCATCTTCATCGATCTGACTGTCGAAGAGAACCTGCGCGCGGGCACGCACATCCGCCGGGACGCGCGCCGGCATGATGACCTCGAGGACATCCTGCGCCGGTTTCCGCTCCTGGCCGAGCGCCGGCGCCAACTCGCCGGGTACCTGTCGGGTGGCGAGCAGCAGATGCTCGCCATCGGCCGTGCGCTGCTGGTCGGTCCGTCTTTGCTCATCCTCGACGAACCCTCGCTGGGGCTCGCTCCGAAAGTCGTCGGCGAGGTCGCGCAGGTGATCCGCGAAGTGCAGGACCGCGGCGTTTCCGTGCTGCTCATCGAGCAGAACGCGGCGCTGGCGCTGGAGCTGGCGGACTACGGGTACGTGATGGAGAACGGCAAAATCGTCATCGATGGTGATCCCGACACCCTCGCCGGCGACCCCGACTTCCGCGAGTTCTACCTCGGCATCGGCGGGGAGGGCCGGCGTAGCTACGCCGACGTGAAGCTGTACCGGCGCAAGAAGCGGTGGCTGACGTGAGCGAGCCGATCCTCCACGTCGACCGGATCACGCTGGCGTTTGCCGGTCTGG
>JBFJPA010000051.1:0-14603 GCA_041617355.1 Longimicrobiales bacterium | reverse complement strand
TCCGCTTCAGCCCGCAGCGGAGTGACGTCGATGCCCCAGTCGGCCATCAGCGCGTCGTTGCCCGCTGCGATGCCGCGACCTTCGACGATGCCGAATGCACCCCTGCCGGTCACCGATTCGAACGACTCGGGCGCGACCGGGCGAAGCTGCTGCTCCGTCGCACGCCGCACGATGGCGTCGGCGAGCGGGTGCTCGGACGAGGACTCGAGCGATGCCGTCAGGCGAAGCAGCTCCGCCTCATCGAAATCGAACGCCGTCAGGTCGGTCACGGTGGGCCGACCTTCCGTAACCGTTCCCGTCTTGTCGAGCACGACCGTCGTGATCGAACCGGCACGCTGCAGCGCCTCGCCGCCCTTGATCAGCACGCCCAGCTGTGCCGCCCGGCCGGTGGCCACCATGACCGCCGTCGGTACCGCCAGACCCATGGCACACGGACACGCGATGATGAGGACCGCGACGGAGGCTGCGACCGCGCGCACGAACGGCGCCGCATCGGCGGCGACGTACCAGACCGCGAACGTCAGGATCGCGATCTGCAGCACGATCGGCACGAAGACGGCACTGATCCGGTCGGCCAGCTGCTGAATGGGCGCCCGCGAGCCCTGCGCATCCCGCATCAGCTTCACGATCCGCGCCAGCACACTCGTCTCACCCAACGTCGTCGCACGGAAGCGGAACGCACCCGTCCGGTTGATCGTGCCGCCGATGACCGTATCGCCCGCCGTTTTCTCGACCGGGATCGACTCGCCCGTCAGCATCGACTCGTCCACGGCGCTCGCGCCCGAAACGACTTCGCCATCCACAGGGACGCGTTCACCCGGCCGGACGGCGACAATGTCACCCGGCAGGACCTGCTCCACCGGGACGTCGAGAACCCGGTCGTTCCGCACGACACGGGCCCGCTTCGGTTGAAGATCCGCGAGCGCACGCAGCGCCGTGGACGTCTCGCGCTTCGCCCTCGCCTCGAGCGCGTTGCCCGCCAGGATCAACGCGATGATGAAGATGACGGCCTCGTAATAGACGTCCGGCTGCAGGCCGCGGCTCGTGAAGAACTCCGGAGCCACAGTCGCTACAACCGAGTACAGGAACGCTGCTCCCGTGCCGAGGGCGATCAGCGTATTCATGTCCGCCGCGTGATGACGGAACGCGGCCCACGCACGCACGTAGAAGTGCCGGCCCGCCCACGCCATCACGACGACTGTCATGCCGAACAGGAGCCACGAGAGCACTGCGGCCGGGACGGTGTAGAGCCACGGAACGACCGCACGCACGCCCGGCGTCAGCCACTGCATGGCCCAGCGCATGAAGGGATCCGCGACAGGACCGTGGGCCGCGTGCTCGCCGGCCACCATGAGCGGCATCGAGAGCAGCATCGCCGCCAGGGCCAACGCGAAGCTGACGCCGGACTTCGTGCGCAGCTCGCGGAACTCCTCCTCGCGTGCCCGATCCTGGGCCTCCTGTTCCGCGATGGCCGTGCGACCGCTGCCCGGCAGCTCCGACTCGTATCCCGCCGATCGAATGACGTCGACCAACGAATCGGCGCTCGTGACCGTCGGGTCGAACGTCACCGTCGCGTTTTCCAGCATCAGATTGACTGCGGCATCGCTCACGCCTGAGTGCTGCTCAAGCGCCCGCTCGATGCGGCTCGTGCACGACGCGCACGTCATGCCGGCGATCGGCAGCGTCACGCGGGTCGATGCGGTCGGCGCCGGTTCGGGCACGGCCACGTTCGTCGTCGCCATCGGTCTCAGGCCTCCCCGGCCTCGACGTGGATCCGACCGCGCAGCATGCCCATGCCGCACGTGTACTCGAGCGTGCCCGCCTGCTGCGGCGTGAACTCCACGGCTGTCTGCTCGAACGCCGGCAGGAATTGGCGCAGGCCCAGCTCCGGGATCACGACCTCCTCGGAGCAGCCCGACGTCTCCTGCCGGTCGAACACGAGGCGGACCGGAACGCCCTGGCGGACGCGTACGGCGCCCGGCGCATAGCCGCCCTTCACGACCACGTCCACCTGCTGGATGCCCTGCTGCGATGTCGCCATTGCTGCCTCCCCCCGGTTTGCGAGAAAGAAGTACCAGTTGACCCAGGCGATGCCCGCCGCCGCGCCAGCGATGACCAGCAGATCCGACGAGCCCATGGTGTTCCTCCTGTTGGCGCTGCCGATACCCTGTAGGGGTATAGATTAGATAGGGGGAGGGGGTATGTCAAGCGGGTCGAGGACAGGGGCCGTTTCCGGCCGCCGCCCGGGCAGCGGTAGGCGTGAAGGCTTCTTCATGCCTCGTTCACCGTGGCTTCACCGCCCGCCCACGAGATTCCGGCCGAACGCCGCAGAACGCGGCGCCGCTTCACATCCGAAACACGTGCGCCCATGACGAAGACGAGATCACCGGGGCGGAATCGGCGAGCCGGGGCCGTGCGGCTGGCCGGCTGGCTGCTCCTGGTTGCCGCGAGCGCGATCCCGGCGGTCGGGCAGGTGGCCGAACGTCCGGCGCCGCCGTCGCCCTTCACGCTCGAGGACGTGTACCGGCTGGCGTGGCAGCGGAGTCCGCTGCTGCGCGCCGCGGTCGCCGTCGCAGATGCGTCGGCGGCGCGGGAATCGGCGGCCGGACTGCCGCCGGATCCGATGCTGCAGCTCGGCATCATGAATGTGTCGGTGCCGGGTTTCGACGCGAACATGCCGGCGTCGATGGCGCCATCGGTTCAGGCGATGCAGATGCTGCCGTTGTTCGGAAAGCTCGGGTTGTCGGAGCGGATTGCGGCACAGGAGACAGTCATGGCGCGGGCGGCCGCGGACGAGACGTGGTGGGAGATCCGGAGCCGCGCGGCGATGGCGTTCTACATGATCTACGAAGCCGATCAGCAGTTGGACGTGATGCGCGAGACGCTGGGCCTGTTGCGCGATTTCGAGCAGGTCGCACGGGCCATGTACGCCTCGGGCGACGGTCGCCAGACGGATGTGCTGCGCGCGGCCGTCGCGGTCGCGCGCATGGACGCGGAGATCCGGCGCATGGAGGCGATGCGGGTGGCCGCGGCGGCGAGGTTGAATGGCGTGCTCGACCGACCCGCGGACACGCCGGTGCCGGAACCCCGGCTGTCCCCGCTGCCGCTGGACGTTCCCGCGGTGGACACATTGCGCGCGTGGGCGGAAGCGACGCGCCCAATGCTGGCGCGGGCGCGGGCGGGCGTCGAGCAGGCGCAGTCGCGCAGCCAGCTGGTCCGGAAGGACATCTGGCCGGATCCGGTGATCGGCGTGCAGTACGGCCGGCGCGTCGGCGACATGGGCACAGAGCACATGGCGAGCGCGATGGTCGGGTTCAGCATTCCGGTCTTCGCGAAGGGTCGCCAGCTGCGCATGCGGGATGAAGCGGCGGCGATGGAGGCGATGACCCGGGCGGAGCTGTCCGAGATGCGCGCGCAGGTGGACGCCCGGCTGGGCGAGCTGCTGGCGGAGTTGGATCGGACACGGACGCTGGTCGATCTTTATCGGGCGGAGATCCTGCCCCAGGCTCGCGCGAACGTCGAGTCCTCGTTCGCATCCTACCGCGTCGGCGCGGTCGACTTCATGACGCTGGTCGATGCGCAGATGACCGTGAACACCTACGAACAGGAAATGGTCGTGCTGCTCGCCGACTACGGGCGCTCGATCGCGGAGCTGGAAATGACGTTGGGCCGCGAGTTGCCGCGGACCGACCGGATCCTCGCGGAGGCACGATGAGCACGCGCAAGCAGATTCTCCTCTCGATAGCCGTCGTGGTCGCCGCCATTGCCGTCGTGGGCGCGGTCGCGATCACGCAGCGAGGCGAGCCCACGATTCAGGCCGAAGCGGGCGGCCACGATCACGCCGCGATGGTCGCCGGTGGCGATGCGGGCCGCCCCGTCCGTCTGGATGCGGAGGGTGCCCGTCGCATCGGCGTCACCTACGCGACGGCGACGCGCAAACCGTTCCTGCGAACGGTCAGCACGGTCGGCAACGTGACCTTCGACGAGACCCGCCTGAGCAACGTCAACCCGAAGATCGAGGGATGGGTCGAAAAGCTTTACGTCGACTTTACGGGAGCGCCGGTGCGCGCGGGGCAGCCGCTGCTCGCCGTTTACAGCCCGATGCTGGTGACGGCGCAGGAAGAGCTGGTTCTGGCACGCCGACTCGCCGACGATGCGGCGGCGCGCGGCAGCGAGCGGGCCACGACGAATGCGACCGAGCTGCTCGAGTCGGCCCGCCGCCGGCTCCGGTACTGGGACATTCCTGCGGAGACGATTCGCCGCATCGAGGAGAGCGGCGAGCCGCAGAAGACGCTCGTGCTGCAGGCACCTGCCAGCGGCATCGTCATCGAGAAGAACGTTGTCGAAGGCACACGCATCATGCCGGGCATGGACCTGTACCGCATTGCCGACCTGTCGCGCGTGTGGGTCGAGGGGGAGGTGTTCGAGAAGGACTTCACGCTGATTCGCCTCGGCCAGCCCGTCGAGGTCACGTTCGAGGCGTATCCGGGTGAGGTGTTCACCGGCCGTGTGACCTACGTCTATCCGACGGTCGCGGTCGAAGCCAGGACGGGCCGCATTCGCGTGGAGCTGGCGAACAGCGACCTGCGCCTGAAGCCGGGCATGTACGCGCGCGTCACCTTGCAGTCGTCGGAACGGCGTGAGGCGCTGCTGATTCCGCGCTCGGCCGTGCACTTCACGGGTGAACGCTCGATGGTGTTCGTGCGCGGGCCGGACGGCGCGTTGCTGCCACGCACGATCACGACGGGCCTCGTCGCCGGCAACGAGATCGAGGTGCTGGCCGGTCTGGAAGACGGCGAAGTGGTGGTCAGCTCGGCGAACTTCCTGATCGACGCGGAGTCGAACATGGGTGGCTCGACGGGCGAGGCCGGCGCGCACACGGGTCACTGAGGGGCGCGCCATGCTGAACCGCATCATCGAGTGGTCGGTCGCCAATCGGATCATCGTCCTGATCTTCACGGCGTTCCTCGTCGCCGCCGGCATCATCGCCGTACGGCAGACGCCGCTGGAGGCCCTGCCCGACCTGTCCGACGTGCAGGTCATTGTGCAGACGGATTACGACGGGCAGGCGCCGCAGATCGTCGAAGACCAGGTCACGTACCCGATCGCGAGCGAGATGCTGAAGGTGCCCGGCGCGCAAACCGTGCGCGGCTACTCCTTCTTCGGCGTCTCGTTCGTGTATGTCATCTTCGAGGATGGCACGGATCTGTACTGGGCGCGTAGCCGCGTGCTCGAGTATCTGTCCGCGATCCGGGGCCGGCTGCCAGCGGGTGCGCAGGCCGCATTGGGTCCGGACGCGACGGGCCTCGGCTGGGTCTTTCAGTATGTGCTGGAGGACACGACCGGGACGCGAGACCTGGCCGAGCTGCGCGGCATCCAGGACTGGTACCTGCGTTATCAGTTGACGGCCGTGCCCGGCGTGAGCGAAGTCGCGAGTGTAGGCGGCTTCGAGAAGACGTACGAAGTCACCGTCGACCCGACTCGCCTGCGGGCGTACGGCATCCCTGTCTCGCGCGTGATGGCCGCGATCGAGGCGTCGAACCAGGACGTCGGCGCCATGATGCTGGAATTGTCGGAGCGCGAGACCATGGTGCGCGGGCTCGGCTACCTGCGCGGCGCGGCGGACATCGAAGCGGTCGTCGTCAGCGCGACGGCGGCCGGCACGCCGATTCGCATCGCCGACATCGCCACCGTACAGTTGAGTCCGGACGTGCGACGCGGCATCGCCGATCTGGACGGCCGCGGCGATGCAGTCGGCGGCATCGTCGTCATGCGCTTCGGTGAGAACGCGCTCGCCACCATCGATCGCATCAAGGAAAAACTCATCGAGATCGAAGCCGGTCTTCCGGCGGGCGTCATCATCCGGCCCGTCTACGACCGGAGCGACCTGATCCACCGGGCCATCGCGACGCTGCGCGAGAAGCTGCTCGAGGAATCTCTCGTCGTCGCTCTGGTCGCCGTCGTATTCCTGTTGCACGCGCGCAGCGCACTGGTCGCGATTCTGACGCTGCCGGTCGGCATCCTCATGGCGTTCATCGTCATGCGCATGCTGGGCATCGGCGCCGACATCATGTCGCTCGGCGGCATCGCCATCGCCATCGGCGCGATGATCGACGCGGCGATCGTGATGATCGAGAACATGCACAAGCACCTCGAACGCACGATCGAGGCGAAGCGGGAACAGTTGAAGGCCGCCGGACACGCTGCCCCGCCGCCGGACGCGCTGCTGCACACGAACGAATTGACCGGCACGGAGCTGTGGACCGTCGTCGTCCGGAGCTCGAAGGAGGTGGGCCCGGCCCTCTTCTTCAGCCTGCTGATCATCACGGTCAGCTTCCTGCCCGTCTTCACGCTGGAGGCGCAGGAAGGCCGCCTGTTCGAGCCACTGGCGTGGACGAAGACGCTGGCCATGGCGGCGGCGAGTCTGCTCGCGCTCACGCTCGTGCCCGTGACCATGGGGTTGTTCATCCGCGGTAAGCTGCGCCCGGAGCGGAGGAACCCGGTCTCGCGGGTTCTGATCCGCGTGTACCGCCCCCTGATCGAGTCGGTGCTGCGCTGGCGCTGGCCGGTCATCGCGACGGCCGTGGCCGCGTTGATCCTGACCTGGATCCCGTTCCAGCGCATCGGCAGCGAGTTCATGCCGCCGCTGAACGAGGGCACCGTGCTGTACATGCCGACGACGTTGCCCGGCATCAGCGTGGCGCGGGCACGCGAGGCGCTGCAGCGTCAGGACAGCATCCTGAAGGCGATCCCCGAAGTCTCGAGCGTGTTCGGTAAGGCGGGACGTGCGACGACGGCGACGGATCCGGCCGGCCTCGACATGTTCGAGACGACGATCGTGCTGCTGCCCGAGAACGAATGGCGGCCGGGCATGAACATGGACCGGCTCATCGCGGAGATGGACTCGCTGGTCCGCTTCCCCGGCATTACGAACTCGTGGACCATGCCGATCAAGGGGCGCATCGACATGCTTGCGACGGGTATTCGGACGCCCGTCGGCATCAAGATCTTCGGGGCGGACCTGGCCGAGCTGGAGCGGATCGGCCGTGAGCTGGAAGCTGCCATCAACATGGTGCCGGGCACGCGCTCCGTGTTCGCCGAGCGCGCCGTCTCCGGCTTCTACCTCGACGTCGACATCGATCGTCAGGCGGCCGCGCGGTATGGCCTCAACGTCGAGGACATCCAGGCGGTCCTCGCCTCGGCCGTGGGTGGAATGACGATCACGCAAACGGTCGAAGGCCGGGAACGCTACGCCGTGCGGTTGCGCTATCCGCACGAGCTACGCGACCAGCCGGAGAAGATCGCGGACGTGCTGCTCCCGGTGACGCAGGGCGCCGGCGGCGGGCGCGCCGCGGGCGGCATGGCGGGGATGACAGGAGCAGGCGCCATGGCCAGCTCCGGCCGCGCGCAGATTCCGCTCGGCCAGGTCGCCACCATTCGTCAGGTCAACGGGCCCATGGTCGTGAAGACCGAAGGCGCCTTCCCGACCGCATGGGTCTACGTGGATGTGGAGGGCCGTGACATCGGCGGCTACGTCCAGGACGCGAAGCGCATGGTCGAGCAGATGGTCACGTTGCCGACCGGGTACACGCTGCAGTGGAGCGGTCAGTACGAATACATGCAGCGCGCGAAGGAGAAGCTGACGCTCGTCGTGCCGGCCACCCTGATCCTGATCTTCCTGCTGCTCTACTTCAACTTCGGCAACGTAGCCGAGACGTTGATCGTGATGTTGTCACTGCCGTTCGCGCTGGTCGGCGGCGTCATCTTCATGGCGCTGCTCGGCTACAACTGGTCGGTCGCGACGGCCATCGGGTTCATTGCCCTCGCGGGTGTGGCCGCCGAGACCGGTGTCATCATGCTGATCTACCTGGACCATGCGTGGGCGGCGAGGCGCGACCAGGGCCGCGGCGGCATCCGCGATCTGTACGAGGCGATCATGGAAGGCGCCGTCGAGCGGGTCCGGCCGAAGATGATGACGGTCACCGCCATCACGGCGGGGCTGTTGCCGATCCTGTGGGGCCATGGCACGGGCGCGAGCGTGATGAAACGCATCGCGGCGCCCATGGTCGGGGGCATGGTCTCCTCGACGGTGCTGACGCTGATCGTGATTCCGGCGATCTACTCGCTGTGGCACGAGTCGCGGATTCGGCGGGCAGCTCGTGTCGCGGATGCTGCACGGTCGCAGGAGATGCAGCCCGCCGCCGTGGTCGGCTGACGGCGGGCTCAGCGTTTTCATGGCACCCTCGTTGATCGCATCATCAGCGGATCTCGAACGTGAGCGTGGCCCACTTGGACTCGTAGTCGACGTCGGCCTCCGCCGTCACCGGGACCATGTGAATGAACTTCACGTAGTACTGGCCTGCGCTGCGTAGCTGGATGCGCGCGACGCCGTCGGCGTCGGTGCGCACCTGTTGCACCTCGAGGCGCTGTCCGTTCGGCGTTCGGCCGCCCGCAACGACGAACTGGTTCGCGACGGGCTGGCCATCGACCAGGGCCCGCGCGGCGAGCACGCCGCCCGCCTTCAGGGCGTACGGATTCTCGAGCGGCACCAGCTCCGCCGGATAGCCGAACACCGTGCCGAATTGCGCCGTGCGCGCGTCGCCCACCTGGACCAGTGTCTTGACGTGCTTGGAGTAGCGCTCGCGAACGGCTTTGCCGAGCTGTCCGTCGCGGCGGCGCGCCTCGAGGATGTCCGGCACGCCGTCCGACGCCAGGTACTGGTTGAACGCATCGGCCTCGAGACCCAGCACGCGCGGCATTGTCGAGACGCCGACAGCGTAGGTTCCGGGGTCTCCGGCGTGGAGCTCGAGCGAAGCCGCCTTCTCCGTCGTGTGCCATGACGCCGCAGTCAGCTGCGTCGTGCCCGCAGGGGACACGATGGACGCGGCGGTGACGCGGTCCCAGGTGACCGCGGCTTCGCTGTCCGTGAAGTTGCCGTTGATGATGTGGACCGTCGAATGGCTGTTCGGCGCGAGGAAGAACCGGACCGGCTTCAGGAACAGGTCGTGCGCAGCGACGGCGGCGGCGGTGACCAGCACCGCCAGGCCGGCTGTTACAGGAATCGCCAGACTGTGTCTCATGGGGCCTCCACGTAACGGATTCGTTGCCGCCGAGCATGGTAGCGAAGACCACAGCGGGGCGCGAGACGCTTGCCCGCCTCGAGCCAGTCCGGTACCGTGCGCCGACCCGAGAATCGAGGGGGAACGTGAAGCCTGACACCCGTCACCGCATCGTCCGTGCCCACCGCCGCCTCGGACTCCTCGCCACGATCCCGTTGGTCGGCTGGGTGGCGTCGTCGTTCGTGCTGCACGGCGTCGCGCTGGCGCTGCCGGAGAACGGGCTGCAGGGAGAGTACACGCTGAACCCGTGGCCGGAGACGGAGTTGAGGCTGGAGACGGCCGGCGTGGCGCCACCGTCGTCGGCGCTCGCATGGGCCGAAGCGGACGGATTGGAGCGCGTGTACTGGTTGCGCCTGCAGGCCATGGCCGGATCGTTCGTCTACGTGGTCAAGCCCGGCCCGTTCGACTTGGAACGCGTGTACGACGCGCGTACGGGTGCGCGGCTGGATCCGTTGCCGCCCGATTTTCTCGAGCGCATCGCGTCCGCCACGCTGGTCGATACACGGCCAGTCCACGGGGAGCACACTCCCGAGTTCAACCGCTATTACACGGTGGACCGCGTGCCCGCTGTGAGCTTCCGGATGGCCGGTGCACAGCCGAGCGAGATCGTGCTGTCCAACGCATCCGGACGCACACTGCGTCGCACCGATCCGCTGGCCGCGGCGTTCCAGAAGGCGTATCGCAGCGTGCACATCTGGCAGTGGGGCGACAGCCTGCGCCTGTTCACGTCGCTGCTGTACGGCCTTGTCGGCCTCACGCTCGTGCTGGTCACCCTCGGCTACACGCTCTGGTTCGAGCGCCGCCGGCGCGGCCGTCCGTTGCCGCCCGGCACGCGTCGCGCACGGCGCGTGCACCGCATGTTCGCGCCTTTCGCGGGTGTCGTGCTCGTGACGCAGATGCTCGTCGGTGCGTACCTGTGGTACAACCTCGGCCTGATCGAGCCGCGCTTCCGTGGCCAGGGGTCGTTTCAGCGGGAATGGACCGGCGGGATCGCGACGGATGAGTGGCTCGAGCCCGTCGACGTCGTGAGCCGATCCGTGCCGG
Organism: Longimicrobiales bacterium; assembly: GCA_041617355.1. Classification (GTDB taxonomy): domain Bacteria; phylum Gemmatimonadota; class Gemmatimonadetes; order Longimicrobiales; family RSA9; genus JBFJPA01. The sequence continues at coordinate 4,440 of JBFJPA010000051.1, read as the reverse complement.
ACGCGCATCGCCTCGATGCACCGCCGGTGCAGGCGTACGAGTGGCGGGCCGCGGGCGATCGCCGCATCTGGGTCGCCTACCCGCGCCTCGACGAAGAAGGCATCGTGATCGACGCCGCGACGGGCGAGAGCCTCGAGCGGCTGCCCGTCGACGTCGTGCGCGAGGCCGCACAAGGTGTTGTGCTCGGCCAGGCCATCGAGTTCAAGGGCGAGTCCACCGAATACTGGATGGACTTCAACCGGCGTGTTCCCACGTACCTGTTTCGTTTCGACGATCCCGATGAGAGCGATGTGCACGTTTCGCAGCGCACGGGCGAGGTCGTGCAGCGGAGGCCGGCGATCTGGCGAGGATTCGGCCCGTTCCTGACCTACCATACGTTCGGCTTCACCGGCAACGCGTTCCTCGACACCGTGCTGCTCACGACGCTGCAGCTTACGATCCTCGTGATGATCGTGACGGGCTGGCGGATGGCGCGGCCGTTCCGGCGATCGACGAGCGCGGAAACCGCTGCGGGGCGCGAGCCCGAACCGGTGGACGCGACCGCCTGAGGCCCCACGAACCTCGGTCGCCCCGCCGACCGTCCAGCAGCGGGAGGAGCGACGCCATGAGCTGTGGTTCGGACTGTTGCGCCATCGACGAGCACTTCGATCGTCAAGTCGCCGCGCAGGAGCTGGCCAGGTATCGACGCGACGGGCCGAAGGCGACCACGCAGGAACTGCTCGATGTCATCACCGAAGCGGGCATCGCCGGTGCGACCGTGCTCGACGTCGGCGGTGGCATTGGTGCCCTCGCGATCGAGCTGATCGGGCGTGGTGCGGCCGATGCGACCGTCGTCGACGCGAGTGCCGCGTACCTCGCCGCCGCCAACGAAGAGGCGGAGCGCCGCCAACTGGGCGGCCGCGTCAACGTCGTCCATGGCGACTTCGCGGAGCTCGCCTCCGACCTGCCAGACGCGGATGTCGTCACGCTCGACAAGGTCGTGTGCTGCTATCCAGACATGCACCGCCTCCTTGCCGGATCGACCCAGCGCGCCCGGCGTTTGTACGGGATCGTCTATCCGCGCGACAGTTGGTGGGTCCGGCTCGCCATCGGTTCCGAGAACACCCTGCGGCGACTGCGCAGGAAGTCGTTCCGGGCGTTCGTCTATTCGAACGCGGCGATCGAGGAGAAGATTCGCCGCGAAGGCTTCACGCTGGCCCGACGAACACGCGGGATTTTCTGGGTGGTGGACCTGTATGCCCGTGATCCGGGGAGCGTCGGTGTGAGCCCATAGGGTCAGCGAATCGGCTCGCTGCGTATGGCGTGGCCCGTGGCCCGTGCCACGAGAGCGAGTCCGCCGCGCGGCGTGGTCGGTCGACCCCGAAATCCGCGACGAGGCGTCAGGCGCCTTCCGTGATCCCGCGCGGTCGCAAGATCTCCGCGCGTGGGGGCGCTTCGTCAGCGACGAGTCGCGTGTCCCGCGTCAGGGCGCCATCGTTTCCGGCGCGCGTGGGTTGCGTCGGCAGACGGACGCGGAACAGCGCACCTCCGTCCACGCGGTTCGTGGCGACGACGCTCCCGCCATGGATGCCGGCGATGGCACGGACAATGGACAGGCCAAGGCCCGTGCCCGGCGAATCCGGGCTCGCGGTTCGCGCCGCGTCGACGCGGTAGAACCGTTCGAAGATGCGCTCGAGATCGTCCTCGGGGACGCCGGGTCCGGTGTCGGCCACTTCCACGACTGCGTCACCGGATTCGCGGGTGAGCCGAATCTCGACCCGCCCGCCATCCGGTGTGAATTTCACGGCGTTCTCGACGAGGTTCCAGAGCAACCGATCGATCAGGGACGGGTCAGCCTCGATGGTCGAGGCCGAACCGACGACGCTCACCTGGACGCGTTTTTTCGCCGCTTCATTGCGAAGCTGTTCGACGACGCGCTCGGCTCGCTCCGACAGGTCGGTCGGCTCGAAGCGGGGCTGCATGACGCCCGCGTCGGAGCGGGCCAGGGTAAGCAGGTCCTCGCCCAGGCGCGATAGTCGATCGACCTCCTGCAGGTTGCTCTCGAGCACGCGTCGGTATTCTGCGGGTTCGCGCTCACGACGGAGCGCGACCTCGATTTCGCCGCGCAACGCGGTGAGCGGGGAGCGCAACTCGTGACTTGCATCGGCGGTGAATCGGCGCTGCGTCTCGAACGCGTTTTCGAGGCGGGCGAGCATCGTGTTCAGCACGCCGACGAGACGCTCGTACTCCTGTGAATCCGCGCTCGCTTCGATGCGCCGGGCGAGCGTGCCGGCGCGAATCGCTTCGGCCTGATCGATCACTTCGTGAACCGGCTGCACGACTCGCCGCGCGAGCCACCAGCCACCGATGAAGGACGCGCCACCGGCGAGGATCGTGATGCCGGCCAGTAGCCAGGCGAGCTGGACGAGCATCCGGTTGCGTCCGGTCAGCGGGGCAGCCACCTGCAGCACATGGTGCGCATGCAAGGGCCCGAGCCGCTCGAGCGGGTAGAAGAGCGACCGAATCGGAATGCCCTGGAACCGTTGCTCCGTCGTGACCAGCTGACCGCGTGCGGCGGCGCGGAGCGCGGTCGTGTCGAGCGGCAGGTCGACGGTGATCACCTGCGTACGAAGCAGGCTCTCGCCCTCGGCGCTCCAGACCTGCGCGTAGCGATTCAGCTCGCGCACCTGCGCGGCCTCGGCCGGCGACAGGTCCCACTCGTGAAAGCGCATCTCACCGGTCGGCGCGTCGGTGACCGAGCTGGCCTGGATCGATGCGACGTTGAGCAGGCTCGCGTTCAGCTCCCGGTCCAGGAACTCACGTGCGCCGATCAGGCCGATCAACGAGATGATCGCCAGCGATCCAGTGACCGCGGCGGCGACGCGGGCCGCCAGTCGGAACCGAAGCGAGCGCGTCACTCTTCGTCGTCCTGGTAGTCGTGCTGCAGGATATAGCCGACACCCCGGACCGTGTGCAGCACCGGAGCGCTCCCCTCTCTGCGAAGCTTGCGACGGAGGTTGCCGACGTGAACATCCACCACGTTGCTCATGGGATCGAAGTGCAGGTCCCAGACCTTTTCGAGCAGTTCCGTCCGGCGCACGACCTGCTCCGGCCGCAGTAGAAAATACTCCAGCAGCTGGAACTCCTTGGGTGTGAGATTCAGGTCGCGCCCCGCGCGCGTCGCCGTCCGCTTCAGCCGATCCAGCTCCACGTCCTGGTAGAGCAGCCGGTCCTCCCGGGCCGCGCCGCCCCGACGCAGCAGCGCCCGGACGCGCGCGAGCAGTTCCTCGAAGACGAACGGCTTGGTCAGGTAATCGTCGGCGCCAGCGTCCAACCCGCGGACGATGTCCTCCTTCGCGTCACGTGCCGTCAGCAGCAGGACAGGCACGGGTTTCTGCTCCCGGCGCAGCTCCCTGACGATCTCGTACCCCGTCCGGCCCGGCAGCATCACGTCCAGGATCAGCAGGTCGTAATCGTAGACGTGCGCCTTCATGGAGCCGTCCGTACCATCGTGGGCCGTGTCCACGGCGTAGCCTTCTTCCCGGAGCCCTCGCTCCAGAAAGCTGGCGACCTTTCGGTCGTCCTCGACGATCAGGATCCGCATGTCGTGTCCCGCTCCAACCGTCCGATCTGGTGACCTTCATGGCCGACTTCAATACTCACGAAAGACCGACCCGGCACGCAACATGAAGAAGTCTTCACCGCGGCCTCACCCTGCCTTCACCGGTCCTGGCCGTAGATGTCCAGCGGATGGCAGCCTCCGAGGAAGAAATCCCATGAATCGCGGCCACGAGCATCACCACCACGGCGAGAGCAACGGTCACCAGGCTGAGCACACGGGCCACGTGCGGAGCCGGACGGACGGCCACGCCGGCGGCCACGGGCCACACCACGACCACGCGGGGCACGACAAACACGCGGGTCACTCACCCGAGATGTTCCGTTCTTTGTTCGTGGGCACGCTATTGCTCACGGTGCCCACGCTCGTCTGGAGTGACCTGCTCCAGGAGTGGCTGGGCTACACGGCGCCGGTCTTCCCGGGATCCAGCCACGCGAGGAAGGTGTCGAAGCTCTCGGCGCCGTCCGGGAAGATCACGCGATCGAACTCGAGCGTGCCGCCCTCCGCCGCCATTGTGGTTCTCTCCGTACGGAGACAGCCCAGGGCCGCGAGCGCCGGCGTCCCGAAGCGCTCCCGGAGCGCCTCGATGGGTCGGGAGTCGAGGCGGTAGATCTCCCCGGGTGCCTCCAGAATCCTCCGCGCCGTCTCCGGCGGGAGCCTCTCCTCCAGCTCCAGGGAGTCGAAGAAGCCGGGACGCGGCTCGCCTCCGATCTTCAGACCGAGTAGGAACTGATCGGCCCGTCTGATCCGCAGCATCACCCGACTCCGCGCAAGGAGGCCATCGGCCGTGTCGAAGTAGTGATTCTCGAGTCGAGCGATACTCAGCCGCTTTCCGAGCGCAG
>JBFJPA010000050.1:0-14630 GCA_041617355.1 Longimicrobiales bacterium | reverse complement strand
GATCGCGCCGTTGCCCCAGAGGTAGTGCGAGTGATCGGGCGGCACGTCCAGCTCTTCGAAGCGAATCCGCTCGCACGGCTCGCCCGACTCGCCATACGGCAGGCGCAGCAGGAAGCGAGGCAGCACGAGTCCCACGAATGCGGCGTCCGGCGAGCGACGAAACGCATGCCACGCGTCATCCTGCCATGCCGCGACATCGCGCGCGTCCGGCAACGTCTCGAAGGAACGCAATCCGATCAGGTCCGCGCGCGCGCCGGAAAGGACCGCCGCACCGAGCCCGGACCCGGCGGCGGCAAGGTCACGCAAGAGTTGCAGGTCGTGGGGTTCGGCGCCGAAGCGATGGTCGACGACGAGGGCCGACCAGTCGGCATCGCCGGCCAGGCGCCGCAGTGTCCCCGCGAGCGCGTCATCGCCCGCCTCACTTACCGACTGCAGCTCGTCCGCCGTCGCATCGATCAACGACAGCTTGAGCGACGGCCCGGTCTCGACGCGGCGCACGAGGAAGTCGACGCTGCGCCAGAGCGATTCGAGGGCCTGAAACCGAGGATGGTGGAACACCTCGCGCATCAGGCGGCCGACGGACGCGTCGAGATCGCGCAACATCGCATCGCGGCGCGGGTCTTCGCCCGGCACGACGTGGGGTGCGACGATCCTGCGCAGAAACGCCTTGAGCGGATCCTCGCGCTGCCCGGGCGCGCCCGTGATGCGGTCCAGCAGCGAGCCGGAGAGGGTATCCGCGATGACGTCTTCCGCCTCGACGTCGGGACCCGGGCGTCGCGTCTCGATCGGCGCGCCGAGAATCTCCTCGAGCGTGCCCGAAAACGTCTCGACGCTCGACAGCCGGGTCCGCGCCTCGCGCAATGCACGGAAGAACGCGGCGCGCTGGAAGATGCGGTCCGGGTGAAAATCGTCGAGCTCGGCGAACGCGAGGTCGACGGTCGTGCCGCCGAGGTCGAGGGAAAGTCGGGGCTGGAATCGGGCGAGGACCTCGTCCACGTCATCGCGGTCCACGGCGACGGCGCGCCGGTCGGCCAGCGAATCGTCCGTGGCCGAGGTCGCCGACCGTCCCCGGAAATCGCCGAGCAGCGCGATGCGGAACGGATCATCGGGCAGTGGAGCAGCCGGCTGGCGATCGCGGCCGGCGGAGACATCGAGGTTCACGCTGTAGCGTCCGGGATCTGGCATGGGTGGGCCTCCGAAAGAGGAGCTGCGGCGGGCGCCGGGGTGCGATGATGGTCCAGAACGCCGTGCGCGGGCAAGCGTAGCGGGCGGATTGACCGGCCGGCCCGGCCGCTTCACCGTAGGCGGTATGCGCATTCGCCTTTTTCACTTGCTCCTGATCGCGGTGCTGAGCGCCGGGCCGGCGGCCGGTCAGGACCCGGCCGGACGGCGCGACGCACGGCCCCGCGTGGCGCTGGTGTTGAGTGGCGGTGGGGCTCGTGGCTTCGCACACATCGGTGTCCTGAAGGTGCTGGACGAGCTGCGTGTCCCGGTCGATCTCGTCGTGGGCACCAGCATGGGCGCGGTGGTTGGTGGGCTGCACGCGACGGGGATGCCGTATGCGATGCTGGAGTCGCGTTTTCTCGAGCAGGACTGGGTCACGGTGTTCCGGGACCGGCCCGATCGACGCTCGATCCGGCTGCGGCAGAAGCGTGACGACCGCGAGCTGACGCTGCCCTTCGAGGTCGGGCTATCGGACGAAGGGCCCCGCCTGCCCAGCTCGATCATCGCCGGCGCCCATCTCACCAGCCTTCTCGAGGTCCATACCTGGGCGGCGACCGGCACCTCCGACTTCGATGCGCTGCCCATCCCGTTCCGCGCAGTCGCGACGGATGTGCAGACCGGCGAGGCGATCGTGCTGGGCCGCGGCCGCCTCGCCACCGCGATCCGCGCGAGCATGGCGGTGCCCGCCGTTTTCTCGCCCGTCGTCATCGACGGTCGCATGCTCGTGGACGGCGGCGTCGTCGAGAACCTGCCGCTGCGGGTCGCGCGCGAACTGGGCGCCGACGTCTCGATCGTCGTCGATTTGTCGACGGGGCTCGGCGATCTCGACGAGAGCGAGTCGATCCTGTCCATCTCGCAGCGTGTGCTCACCATCTTCATGGCGCGGAACGCCGAAGCGCAGTTACGCACGCTCGGTGAGGCGGACGTCCTGATCGTGCCCGATCTGCGTGGCTTTTCGACCGCCGATTTCGGCCGACTCGAGGAGGGTATTCGCAAGGGCGAAGCCGCGGCCCGGTCCGTGTCGGACCGTTTGCGCACACTGTCCGTGACGGACGCCGAATACCGCGCGATCGTCGAGGCGCGGGGGGCGGTGTGGCAGACGGTGCCGATCTTCGTGCCGGACTTCGTGCGCGTCGACACGACGACTACCGCGCTCGCGCCGGCGGTCATCCTCAGCGCGACCCGGCTGCGCCCGCACGAGGCCATCCTCGTGCCGGACCTCGCCGATGAGGCCGTGCACATCATGGGCTACGGCGGATTCCAGCGCGTCGCCATCGACCTCATCGATGACGATGACGAACACGGTGTCGTGATTCGGCCGGAGGACAAGCCGTGGGGGCCCGGCCTCTTGCGTGCTGGCCTGACACTGACCGACAGGCAGCGCGGCGATGCCGCGTGGGAGCTGCTCGTCAACTACGCGCACGTGCGCTTCAGTCCGGGCGGCGCGCAGGTCCGCGCGAACGTGCGACTGGGTTCGGTTCAAGGCGGCGGCGTCGAGTTCTATCAGCCTATCGACGCGGCCGAACGCGCCTTCGCCACCTTCGAGGCCGGTGCGATGCGGCGCGACGTCCTGCTTCCGACGGACACGGCGGGCGCGACGAACGTCGAGTTCGCCGACCTCGTGCTTCGCGCCGGCGCGGGACTGCGGTTGGGCACGTGGGGCGAGCTGCGCGGCGGCCTCACCCGAGGCATCCTGCGGGTGGAACGGCCGGCACAACCAGGCGGCGGCACTGTCGAACGCATCGATGCCGCCGGGTTCTACGCCGAGCTCGAGATCGATCACCTCGACCGCATCGGCTTTCCACGCAACGGCGAACTGCTCATCGTCGAGGCGCGCGCGGGCCGGAAGTTCCTCGGCGGCGAACAGTCGTTCAACCGCGTTGGGGCGGACGCCCTCGCCTTCCGCTCGCGCGGCCAGCACACGCTCGGTGTCGGCGCCATGATGGGTACCGCGCTGGGTGACGTTCTCCCAACGACCCAGCGCTTCTCGCTCGGCGGCCTGTTCCGGCTGACCGGCATGCAGCCATCCGCGCTGCAGGGCTCCTACGCCGGCCTCGGCCGCGTCCTCTACCGCTACCGTCTCAACCGCGACGACACCGGCGTACACCTCGGCGGTTCCATCGAGGCCGGCGGCGCATGGCCCACGCTCGACGCCATTCACTTCCGGGATGTGCGGCTTTCCGCCAGCCTCTTCATCGGCGTCGATACCCCCATCGGACCACTCCACCTCGCATACGGCTTCACCCGCGGTATCGAGCCCGGCTGGATTCTGCGGTTCGGGCCGGTTCTTTAGGACGGCATCGGGTCGGGGCTGGGGCTAGGGCACCCCGTCGAAGAAATCGACGAGCCCGGTTTCCAGGGAATACTCCGCGCCGACGACGAGAAGGCCGTTCGTCTGGATCAGCTGTTCGAGGACTTCCGATCCGTGACGCAGGTGGTTGGCAGAGGCGCGGATGTTCGCACGAACGGCCTGCTGCACGAGGGCATCGGGGTCGCGGCTGAGCCCCGTCGCCAGCAGCGGTTCCACGATCGGCCGAATGCGGTCGACGATCGACCTCAGGTTCCGCGACCGGGTTTCCGTCGTCTGCTGCAACTCGTCCAGCGTCGCGAGCACGGCCCCGCACCGGGTATGCCCCAGGACGACCACCAGGCGTGTGCCATACCGTGCAGCGGCGAACTCGACACTGCCGACCAGGGACGGAGCGACGATGTTCCCGGCCACGCGGATGACGAAGAGGTCGCCCAGGCCCTGGTCGAAGACGTACTCCGCAGGCACGCGGGAGTCGGAACAGCCAAGGACGATGGCGAACGGCTCCTGGCCCTCCGCCAGCTCGCTGCGGTGAGTATGGCCCGTGTATGTGTCGCTTTTGCCACCGCCGGATACGAAGCGGAGGTTGCCCTCTTTCAGACGTTCGAGTGCTTCGCGTGCCGAGATCATCCTCGCTTCATCTTCTCCTGGGGTGAACGCTTACAAACGCCGCAGAAACGCTTCAGGGTCACGCAGGAAGGCGCGGGTCAGGGTGACATGCGGCAGGTCGTCATACCGGGCTTCGCTGATGGCGTTTTCGTCGAACGTGTAGATGCGGGCGCCGGGGCAGGCGAGCAAGATCGGCGAGTGTGTGGCCAGGATGAACTGCCCGCCTTCGGCGACGGATTGTTTGATCATGGCGAGCAGGCCGAGCTGGCTCTGCGGCGAGAGCGCGGCCTCGGGCTCGTCGAGGAGGAACAGGCCGTTCGGCGCGAGCCGTGACTGGAAGAGCCGGAGGAAACTCTCGCCGTGCGACTGTGCGTCCAGATCCTCGCCGTAGAGGCGCTGCATCTCGGCAAGGGAGGCCTGGGCCGGTCCCCGCGCCAGGCCGCGCGCGAGGTCGGACCGGTCGCCGTATGTGCCTTCGACGTGCGCGATGCGCTCGAGCATCTCGGCGCGCAACTTCGCCAGTCGCCGACTGAAGCCGAAGAAGTCCTCGGCGCGCAGGAAGAAGCCGCGCTGCGTGCGTTTGCTCCAGACGAGCCGGAGCGTGCGCGCGAGCCGCCGCTGCTGAGCCAGCGTCTCGTCGCTTTCAAGTTCGCTGCTGCCCACGGCCGGCAGCCGGGCCGCGGCCGCGATCGCCTCCAGCACCGTGGACTTGCCCGAGCCGTTTTCGCCGACGAAAAGCGTGACGTCCGTGTCGAGTGTAAGCCGCTCCAGTGAGCGAACGGACTGCACGTTGAACGGGAACGATTCCGCTTCGGATGCCGGCGTCCGGGCGTTCCGCTCGACGGCGCGAAGGTGGACCATGAAGCGTTCTCCGCTGGCGCCGCGCCGCCCGTCAGCGGGGCAGCTGCCAGATCTCGACGCTGTTCAAGGCGATGAACGGGACTGCCACACGCATGCGTCGCGTGTCGACACCGATGTCGGCCGGCCGGCCGGCCGTGCGCACGAAGGCACGGCCGGCGCCGCCGCGGAAGACATGCAGCGCCGTGTCGGCCTGGCTCGCCACGAGGACGGCGCCGTCCGGCAGGATCTCGACGCCATCGTAGCGGCCGCCCGACCCCGATGCGTAGCGGCGCACCGTGCTCGTCGTCGGATCGAATGCGAGCAGGTCGCGGCCGCCGCCGAACGGCACGACGATGAACGCCTGCTCCGCCGCACTCCAGGTGATGCCGTTGGGCGAGCCCAATTCCGTATTCTCGGTCGTACCATCGAGTCGGCCGCCGACAATGCGGTAGATGCGGTTGCGGCCCGTATCCGTCACGTACAGCGCGCCGTCCGGTCCCCGCGCGATGTCGTTCAGGAAGCCGACATCGCGGCCGGTGAAGTCCACACTCGCGAGCGGGGCACCCGTACGGCGGTGGAACGCGCGGACCGCATCGACATCGCACGCCCAGAGCGTATCGCCGACGATGAACATGCCGCGCGGCGCGTGCAGCGTGACGCCGTTCTGGCCGCCGGCAATGAAGCGCAGCGTCTGAATTGCACCATCAGGGCCGAGACGCGAGATGAAGCCGTTGTTGTCCCGATCGTTCCCGCCGCCACTGAAGTTCGCGACGAAATAGAGATCCTGGTCCGGGTCGTAACGAACCGCTTCTGGCCCGTCGAGTCCGGTGGTCGTCGCGACACGGGCTTGCTCCGTGAGCATGGCCGGCCAGACCGGCCCCGAGGTGACGACCGCCGTCCGCGGCGAGGCGCACGCGACCAGGACGTAGAGGATCACCGCGAGGATGAATTTGTGAAGGACCATGGCGCCCGCTCCCGTATAGTGTATCGAGTCCGTCCCCAAGCTACCGTCTTTCGCCGCGTAGGGAAAACGGCCCGATCCGGCTGGCCCGCCGGACGCACTGCGCGCCTGCCGTTGCCCGTGCACGCGCCCCGGACCCTATATTCCCGGCCTCGCCCTCGCCGTCCACCCTCGACCGGAGGAAAGGCATGGAACCCCTTCCTGTCGCCTTCGACTCGGACGCCGGGCCCGTCGTGATCCAGGTTCGCAGCGGACACGCGACGCTGGGCCGTTTCCGCCTCGCCTTCGAAGAAGACTTCGAGTGGATCCCCATCGGCGAGGGCGACCTGTCGGACGCGATTCCGGACGTCTTCATCGTACCGGTTTCCGGCGCCTTGTTGGATGGCCGATTCGTGCTGATCGTCGGCAACTACGCGTCCGGCGATCCGCTCGTACAGGGCGAGATCAGCGTGACCTACGAGATCACGCAGCAGAACTCCGTGATTCGCAGCATCCCGATCCGCGAGCAGCGCGACGGTGTCCTGTCGGCGTTCCACCTGCTCCGCTTCGAGGTGGCGTGAACGTGTCCCGTCGGAGTGGTGCGGTCCCGACGGCAGTCGGCCGCGGCTGACCTGAATGGCCGAATCGATCGAGCCGGCGAACTGCCCGAACTGCGGGGCGACCGGGACGGCGAAATACTGCGCCCAGTGCGGCCAGCGACAGGGTCCGCGCCTGATGTCACTGCGCCGGATCCTGCTCGATGCGCTCGATGACCAGCTTTCCATCAACAGCGCGTTGCCCCGCACACTTGGCCACCTGCTCGGCAAGCCCGGATCGCTCACGGCCGAGTACGTGAACGGTCGGATCGCACGGTACATCCCACCCTTCAGGCTCTACCTCGCGGCGAGCATCGTCTTCTTCCTGGCCCTCTCGATCGCGTCCTCGTTCGGACGAGACAGTGGCTCGGCGCTGACGTTCCGTACGTCCGACGGCACCGTGATTCCCACGGACTCGATGACCATGCCGCTGTCCGAGGCCGGCCGGCCGATCCTGGTGGTCACCGCGCAGGACGAGTTCGCCTTGAGCCGCGGGTACCGCTTCTTCGGAATCTCGATCGACACCGCGCAGGACACGACCTTCGTCTACGTGAACATGCTGCACGCGCGCCTGACGGAGGCGGTTGCACAACGGATCCGCGGACTGGTCGGACTGCCACCATCAGAAATCGCGCAGACGATCGTGCCGCCCATGATCGAGCGCGCGCCCGCCGCCATGTTCCTGCTGCTGCCCGTGTTCGCAGGGTTGCTCAAGCTGCTCTACATTCGGTCGGGCCGGTTCTATGTCGAGCATTTCGTGTTCGGGCTTCATACGCACGCGTTCACGTTCTTCGTCTTTACCGTGATGGTCTTGCTGCCCCAATCGCGCATCGAGGCGTTCCTGCTACTCTGGGTCACCGTCTACTACTTCCTGGCCATGAAGACGGTGTACCGCCAGGGAATCCCGCTCACGCTGCTGAAAGGGTTCGTGCTCTCGATCATCTATTCCTTCATCGTGGGCATCGCCGTGCTGGGTGTGCTGGCCGTCACCGTTCTGCTGGGTTGATTCGCCCATGCTTTTCATCGTGCCGGTCCCACCGGAAGGGAAGGACGAGAAGGCGCCCGAACCGCTGCCGCGTGGGCGCCCGGAGGCGTGGGCCGACCTCGCGGAATCAGAGGGCGGCGAGGTCAAGCAACGTGGCCGGAAGATCTCGAAGGTGTACCTGCCGCACGGAGCGTGGACCTTGGTGCTGGAAACCTTCAGCGAGGGTGAAGGCGGCATGTCCACGCGATTACGCGTGCGAATGCGTACGCGCGCGCCATTCCGGCTGCGGATCTTCCAGGACAACGCGTTCTACCGACTCGCCAAGCGGTTCGGCATGAAGGATGTGTCGGTGCCGAATCCCGCGATCGACCGCGCATTCGTCATCCAGACGGACAGCGAGTCGGTCGTCCGGTCGCTGCTGCTCGAACGGCGGCTCGCGGGCGCACTCCTGGCGTTGCCCAAGAGCCGGATCGATGTCGTTCCCGTGAAGCGCGGCCTGCGCAAGCTGCGCAACGTCGCGGAGCTGCGCTGGGCGATGAGCGGCGTGTTGAAAGACCGGGAGCGACTCGATCTCGCGCTCCAGCTGGCACGCGCGCTGCTGGATGGGCTGATCCGGTTGGGTGTCGCCGTAGAGCCGTACGACCGATGAGCGCCGGCCACCGTCTGGCACCGTGTCTTGACCGCCGGGAGAGCGTCGGCCTACACTAGCGGCTCGCCGTGGCGAAGCGGTCGGGCATCGCCACGTCCGCGAGCGCCCCCCGCCGGCCAGTCCGCTCCAGTCTTCCTGCCGAAAGCGAGGCCTCGTGGCATTCGACGAACGTGCGTTCATCCGCCGCGTCGAGGCGGCCAGTCCGTCCGAGTTCGCCGCACTGTTGCGACATCCCAGCCCGGACGAAGAAGCGGCGCTGCGCGTGCACCTCGGTGATGCACGGTACCGACGCATGCACGAAATGGCGCTGACGCAGTCGGTCAAGCGCAAAGGCGCCCGCGCGCCGCGCGGCAATGTCGTCCTCATTCACGGCATCATGGGCGGCGAGCTGACGGCCGTGCGGCAGGGCCAGGGCCGGCAGATCTGGGCAAAGGTGTTGCGCCTGATGGGTGGCGGCCTGCGTGACCTGAGGCTGTCGGCGGATGGTCGGACCGAAGCCGACGGCGCTCGATCGGTCGAAGCATCGGGCATCATGAAGAAGCACTACGGCGAGATGCTGCTGGCGCTGGCCACGAACTGGAACGCACAGGCGTTCTGGTTCGACTGGCGTCGCGATCTCGATACCGCCGCGTCCCTGCTCGCCGCGCGCGCGACGGCATGGTTCGGGCCCAATGCGCCGTTCCACATCGTCGCCCACTCGATGGGCGGTCTGGTGTCACGCACGTTCATCCTTCGCAACCGCGCCTGGTGGGACAGCATGCAGGCCGCCGATCCCGCGCTCAAGCGGGGCGGCCGGTTGATCATGCTCGGCACGCCGAACCACGGCTCGTTCGCCGTGCCGCAGATCTTCACGGGACTCGAGGGCATGGTCCGCAAGCTCGCCCTCGTGGACCTGCGCCATGGTCTCGACGATGTGCTCGACATCGTGAACGGCTTTCCCGGCAGCTACCAGATGCTGCCATCGCCGTTCAAAAAAGACGCATGGGCACCGCTCTACGATGCGAGCACGTATCCGGTCCGCGTCTCGCAGACACACCTCGACGCGGCCCGCAAGCACCATGATGCGCTGCGCGGCGTCGTCGACGGCAAACGCATGATCTATATCGCGGGATGTGATCAACCGACCTGGGCCGACGTCGATCCGGCCCGTGTCGGCAAGGCGGACGCGTACACGGCCACGTTCGATGGTGACGGCCGCGTGTCCCATGAGCTCGGCTTGCTGGATGGCGTGGAGACGTACTACGTGCGGGAAGATCACGGCGCACTGTCGCGCAACGCCGACATCATGGCGACGCTGGATGAGCTTCTCGAGACGGGCACGACACCGAGCCTGGCCCGGCAGCCGACGAAGCGCCGCGCCGATCCGGCGGAGGCCGCGGCCGCACTGGCTGCACTACAGATGTCGGACGAGCGCGAGATCGAGGCATACCTGCAGCGCACGCGCACGGTCCGCGCCGTGGATGCGCCCATGCCGTCGTACCTCAGCTCCGATGAACGACTGGTCGAAGACCTGTTGACGCGCGGATTCCTCAGCGCGCCCGACGAGGAGGAGCCCGTGAGCCCGCCCAGCCGCGCGAAACCGTCCGACCGTCCCCGGCTCCGCCTGCGACTCGCGCTCGGCGGCATCCAGGACGCGGGCGTGGACGGATTCGGCGAAGACGACCGTTCGCCGCCCGTGGATGCGATCGCGGTCGGCCATTACCGTGACGTCAAGCCGACGGCGGCGGAGCTGGCCCTCGACCACGCCATCAGTGCGGCACTGCCCGCGAAGGGCCGGCGCAAGACGCTCGCCGAGCGCGACCTGATCATCACGCAGCTGACCGAGCGCGGCACGATCCCCGGCGGTCTCGCCCAGCCGTTCCTGCTGCGCGACCCGCGCCTCGATGATGCGGAAGGCCGGCACCGCATCATCGCGGTCGTCGGCATGGGCGTGCCAGGCAGCTTCGGTGCACCCGAGCTGGGCGTGCTCGTGCGCGAGCTCGTCTGGGCGCTGGGCCGGATGGGCCACCAACACCTGGCGACCGTCATGATCGGCGCCGGCAACGGCAACATCCCGATCGCCCTCGCCGTCCGCACCTGGATCCAGGCGATCGCCGCTGGACTCGCCGGCGAGCGGGGCGGCCGCGCCCTTCGCCAGATCACGTTCGTCGAATTCGATCCGGCGCGCGTGCTCGAGATCGACGAGCAGATCGTGAATGTGCGGAAGCGGCTGGCCGACCTCGTCGACCTCAATTATCCTCGGCTCAGTCGGGCGGCGCGGAGCGAGCTGGCGCAACTGGCGCAGCAGCGCGCCGTCGAACGGGCCGAGCGCCAGCTGCGCGATGCACGGGAAGGCCGGATCCAACGCGTCGCGTCGACGGAGCTGCCGCCGACTCGCGTCACGTTCACGCGGGACGGCCGCAACTTCCGCATGGGCGCGATTACGGCGGACGCCGCTATCCCGGAACGTGACGTGCCGCTCGACCCGGACCTGGTCGCACAGGCGAACGACGAGCTGGCCGGTGAGGGCAGGCTCGACCTGCAGCTCGAGCGGGGCCGATTCGTCGAACGGCTCATCGTGCCCCGCGAGATGCGGGACCACCTCATGTCCGATGCGCCGCTCGTGCTCATGCTCGATGCGACGACGGCGCGCATCCACTGGGAGATGGTCGGCCAGCCGCGCGTGAGCGGCGGACCCGCACCCGCCGAGACGTACGAGTACGCGAGCCACTTCCTCGGCACGGCGCGAGGCTTGACGCGCCAGCTGCGCACGTCGTTCGCGCCACCGCCCGAGCCGCCGCCACCACCGCGACGCGTGTTGCGCGTGCTGGTCATCGCGGATCCCGCCGCCGACGATCACCTGCCGGGCGCGGAAGAGGAGGGCATTGCCGTGGCCCGGCTGTTCGAGAGCTTCAACCGCATCTACCAGAGCGATGACAACCGCGTCGAAGTCGTCCGGCTATTCGGACCCAGCGAGGCGACGCGCACGAACGTGCTGCGGCGCGTGATGGGCGAGCGCTTCGACGTGTTGCACTACGCCGGCCACTGTCGGTTCGACACGGACGAACCGAGCAACTCCGGCTGGGTCTTCACCGGCGGCGAAGTGCTCAGTGCTCATGAGTTGAACCGCATCGACCGCATCCCGAAGTTCGTATTCTCGAATGCGTGCGAGTCGGGCATCACGCCGGACCGATCCGAGAAACGCAACGTCGCCCTCGCGCCGAGTTTCGCCGAGTCGTTCTTCGCCAGGGGCGTCGGCAACTTCGTCTGCACGGCGTGGCCCGTGGACGACCTCGCGGCACGCGTCTTCTCTTTGCGGTTGTACGGCCAGCTGCTCGGCCTCGACCCGGCCGCCGGCGATGACAGCACCGATGTCGAGCCGCACCCGACCGCACTCTCCGACGGGCCCCAGGCGATGCACATCGCGATGCACCACGCTCGGCTGGCCATCATGGGCACGCCCAACGGCCTCCGAACCTGGGGCGCGTACCAGCACTACGGGAACCCGTATTTTCGGCTGTTCGACCCGATGGCGCTGGGTCGGGGCGGCCGCTCGTAGAAAACGCAGGCGTACATCCCAAACCGGCCATGGCATGAACGGCCGGCGTGAACGATTTTCACGCCGGCCGTTGGTCATTCACCCGAGTCGAGACATGAACGAGCCGGCCCTGAACCTCGATCCCATCCTGAATCCGCGATCCATCGCGGTGATCGGTGCATCGCGCTCACCGGAGACCATCGGGCACCAGATCCTCGCAAACCTGCTGGTGCGCGGATTCACCGGTCCCGTCTTTCCCGTGAACCCGCACGCGACTGCCGTGCACGGCGTGAAGGCGTATCCGCGCATCGACGCCGTACCGGACCCCGTCGACCTGGCGGTCATCAGCGTGCCGCGCGACCTGGTCCTGCCGATCGCGCGGCAATGCGGCGACGCCGGCGTGCGCGGTCTCGTCGTCATCACGGCCGGCTTTCGCGAGGTCGGGCCGGAGGGCGCCCGGCTCGAGAGCGAGCTGACGAATCTCGTACGCGGCTGCGGCATCCGGATGATCGGACCGAACTGCATGGGCGTGCTGAACACCGATCCGAACATTTCGATGAACGCTACCTTCGCACCGGTCATGCCGCCGGCGGGCCGCGCAGCCTTCGTGTCGCAGTCGGGCGCACTGGGCCTGAGCGTGCTCGACTATGCGACGGAGTATGGCATCGGCATCTCGCAATTCGTGTCGGTCGGCAACAAGCCCGACGTAAGCGGCAACGACCTGCTGCTGCAGTGGGAGCACGACGATCGGGTCGACACGATCCTCATGTACGTCGAGAACTTCGGGAACCCGACGAAGTTTCGGGAGATCGCATCGCGGATCGCGAAGCGCAAACCGATCGTCGTGCTGAAGTCGGGCCGGTCGACCGTCGGCGCGCGCGCCGCAACGTCGCACACGGGCGCACTGGCCGCGAGCGATGAAGTGGTGGACGCGCTGCTCGCGCAATCGGGCGTGCTGCGGGCCACGTCGATCGAGGAGCTGTTCGACATGGCCATGGCGTTTACGGACCAGCCTCTGCCGCGCAGCCGGCGCACGGCGATCCTGACGAACTCCGGTGGCCCGGGCATACTCGTGGCCGATGCCATGGAGCCGCAGGGCCTCGAGTTGGTCGAGTTGAGCCCGGGCACCGTCGAACGGCTGCGGCCACTCTTCCCGGCCGAGGCATCGCTGCGGAATCCGCTCGACATGATCGCGTCCGCACAACCGTCCGGGTACCGCGCCGCACTCGAAGCACTGCTGGACGACGACGCCGTCGACTCGGTCGTGTCGATCTTCGTGCCGCCGCTCGGCGTGCGACAGGAGGATGTCGCCGAGGCGATCGTGGCAGCCGCGCAGACACAACGCGACAAGCCCGTGCTCTCCGTACTCATGGGGCGCGACGGCCTGCCCGAAGGACGGGCCGAGCTGCACCAGGCGAGAATTCCGGCCTACATCTTCCCGGAGTCCGCGGCCCGCGCACTGGCCGCTCTCGTGCGGCACCGCGAGTATCGCGAGCGGGAAGTGCGCCCGATCGAGCGGTTCCCCGTCGACCACGCGCGCGCGGCCCGCATCATCGAACGCGCGTGTGCCGATGGCCGCTCCCGCCTCGACGAGCGGGAGGCGCTCGACCTCGTCGCCGCGTACGGCATTGACATCGCACCGGCGAGACTGGCCCCGTCGGTCGACGCAGCCGTGACAGCTGCCGAGGAGGTCGGCTGGCCTGTCGTGCTCAAGGTCGTGTCCCGCGACATCGTCCACAAAACCGATGTCGGCGGCGTGGCCCTCGACCTGCGCGAGGCCGACGACGTCCGCGAAGCGGCCAGCACGATGCTGCACCGCATCGAGACGACCGCACCCGACGCGCGCATCGACGGTCTGCTCGTGCAGCGCATGATCCGGGGCGGCAAGGAGACCATCGCCGGCGTCGCCCGCGACCCCTTGTTCGGCCCGCTCATCATGTTCGGCCTGGGTGGCATCTGGGTCGAGGCACTCGAAGACGTCGTCTTCCGCGTCGCTCCCTTCGACGAGATCGAGGCCGCTGCCATGGTCGATGCGTTCCGCAGCGCGCGCATCCTGCGCGGCATGCGGGGGCAGCCACCCGCCGACCGGCCAGCCCTCGCGGGTGTGTTGCAGCGCCTGTCTCAACTCGCGGTCGACTTCCCCGCCATCGAGGAGCTCGACATCAACCCGCTCCTCGCCCTCGAGAGCGGCGCGGTCGCGGCTGACGCCCGGGTGAGATTGCGGCCCGACTGAGGGGGTGGCCCGGTCCGTTTGGTTAACCACTGAGGACGGCGTATCAACCACGGAGAACACTGAGGAAGCACGGAGACGGATGAACTGATTCTGGTTGGTTTCTATGTTCACTACGGATGCCGGTATTCGTTTCTTTTTGTTGTTTGTCGTTTTGTTTTGTTTTGGTTTTTCATGTCTGCTGTGTTTTGGTTTTTCTTCCTCATGGTTTTCTACCGCTGGTCTAGATGGCTCTTGATTGTCTTGTGTTGTTCCTCGTCCGTTACGGGATTCAGTGAACTCTGTGTCCTTTGTGGTTGATTACCGCTCTTCGTGGTTAGGACGTTGATGTGGCGCGTGGAGGTATTGCCTGGACGCCTCTCGCTATACCGTGATGCCCGGAGCAACGCGATCTTTGGTCGACCACAGAGGACGCGGAGATCGTGCAACAGACTCCGTCGTTGTCGAGCTGAAGGCCGTCGATCGCCTCGACCCCATTCATACCGCCCAGATGCTGACATACTTGAAGCTGGCACGCTGCCGGATCGGCCTGCTGATCAATTTCAACGTTCCGGTCCTGAAGGATGGTATCCGCCGCCTGGTCCTCGGCTGACCCCCGCGCGGCCGACAGGCCGTGCCGCCAGCCCCGAGATCCCCGTGCCCGTCTGTCCAAAGATGAAAACCTCAGTGCCCTCTGTGGTTGATTCCGTGTCCGTGCCCGCGCCCGTGCCCACGCCCGTGCCCGAGACCCGG